>QZKU01000115.1 GCA_003598085.1 Candidatus Abyssobacteria bacterium SURF_5 | reverse complement strand
GCGCTACGACAAGAACGTTTCGAAGTTCCCGATGTCGCCGATCTATGCCGCTATTAACGGCGGAATCAGAGACGTTAGTCTGGAGTACTGTCCATAAGTAAACCGTTCGCCGATCCTCTCCTGCACGCCCGGAAGGGGGAGAAGAAATTCTTCCCCTTCTTTTTATTTGGAAATTCCGATCATTTACCCTGAAACAATAAGATTCGCGGGGACGGGCGCATGTTTTGGTTCTTGCTCGTGCTGGCAAAACGGGCAGAAACGCCAGGAACTGTCGATGATCTGGTTACAGGCATGACATTTGGCTTTTAACAGCGAGCCGCATGAAGGGCAGGCCGCATAGGAGCGCTCGATGCGCCAGCCGCAAGCGGGACAGACCAGGGAACCTGAATCCTGGCTCACTACCACATTCCATATTTCGGTCATTGCAGTGACGCCGGCCTTCACTTTCTCCAAAAAATCCGCGAGGAGGGAGTTCATTCCGTTCTTGAAGGCAATTTCCAGGAGAGTTGATTCCGGCTCGAGCATTTCTATGGACTTACGGATCTCATCGTCTACGACAAATATCTCGCCGACGGCTACTCTGCCTTGAAAGCCCTTCTGCCTGCATTTTGGACATCCCTCACCGCGCCTCCAGGGGAGCTTGCGGGGCTCCGTGACCAAGCGTTGGATCTCATGTAGCTGGCTTGGCGTCGGCTCATATTCAACGGTGCAATCGGGGCACAGCTTTCTCACGAGTCGCTGGGCAAGGACATACAACAGCGTGGAGCTTATGAGAAAGCCGGGGATCCCAAGGTTTAAGAGCCGGCTTACCGCTGATACGGCATCATTTGTGTGCAGCGTGCTCAGAACCAGATGCCCGGTCATCGCCGCTCTGATGCCGATTTCCGCTGTCTCCATGTCCCGGATTTCACCTACCATAATGATATCAGGGTCCTGGCGCAGGATGGATCGAAGCGCGGCCGGGAACGTGAGTCCCGCCTTTGGATTAATTTGTACCTGGTTCGTTTTCGGGATGTCGTATTCCACCGGATCTTCGACGGTGACAATATTCACTTCGGGCGATCTCAGCTCATGAAGAATCGCGTTTAAGGTAGTGCTTTTCCCGGATCCCGTGGGGCCGGTCATCAGGATCAACCCTTGTTTCCGAGCGTTCAGGCCCCTCATTTTGCCGACCTTCCCCTCATCAAGGCCCAGATCGACCAATCGAACATGAGTTTCTTTTCTGTTCAGTATCCTGATGACGACTTTCTCGCCAAAGATGGTTGGCATCGTGGAGATGCGAAGATCATAGTAAAGCGAGTTCACGAAAATGCGTATCTTGCCGTCCTGGGGAATTCTTTTTTCGGCAATGTCCATATTTGCCATGATCTTTACGCGAGAAACAACGGCCGGATGAATCCACTGGGGCAACTGATGCTTTTCATATAAAACTCCGTCCACTCTCTGGCGAACAATGAGCGAATCTGCTTGCGGTTCAATGTGAATATCGCTTGCCCGCTCCTGTATCGCCTCATGGATAACCACATTTACAATGCTGATGATCGGCGCTTGTTCACTTTGCATCTTCAGATCAGCAACACTCAGATCCTGTCCGTTTTCCATGTCGTTTTGATGGACTATCTGAAAGAGGACTTCCAGTTCGGGCGTGGAGATCTCCAAATCCGCGACTTTCTTTTTTGAATGGATTTTCTTGATGGCAGCCTGAATCTGTTTGGGGTCGGCAACTGCCGGCTTTATCTCACATTTGGTGATCAGGTTAAGGTCGTCGATTGCCTGCAGATTGAGCGGGTCCGCCATCGCCACAAGCAATTTCTTCGCCTCTTTTCGAATCGGGAGGCAGCAGTATTTGGATGCGGATTTGGCCGGGAACAGTTTTACCACTTCAACATCTATTTCGGTCTTTTCCAGGTCCAGAAACAGGATTTCCAACTGGAGCGCCAATACCTTGAGCAGGTCCACGCGCGAAACCTTTTCGCACTCCAACAGAATTTCGCCCAATCGCCTCCTGTTCGATTTCTGGTTCTCCAGGGCGCTTCGAAGTTCCTCCTCTGTTATCAATTGATGGCGCACAAGCAATTCACCAAGTCGCATCTGCATGGCCGTCGATCCTCAGCAGTAATGTTGCTTCTCAACCAACAGAAGGAGCGCTCTTCAAACCAGAAGAATTTATGCCGCCGGTACAATTAGGTGCACAGATGTTCCGGCAGGCTGCTCCTCTTTTTGGGACAATAAGAAACGCTAAGCCAGTGAAATCTATTCTCTTTTCTTTCTTTCCCCAGCATCCGCAGAGGGTTGCGCGCTTTTTGCCGGGCGCGATCTTTCATCAAATCTCAATGATGATCCTGTAAGAATACGTCAAACGAGTAAAGGGCAAATCTTGTGCCAAGCCGAACAAGCGAAGGAGGCAAACAGGGAGGAGAGGGTGTCGTCAGTTTTGTTGGACGGACGGTGTGAGGGAAGCGTTCGTGACGGCTTTTCGTTGATAATAAGCGCACAGATCGGCAAGGCAGCAGGAAGGGCAGCGCGGGTTGCGGGCCCGGCAGACTCTGCGCCCGTGTTCGATAAGATTGATATGAAGTGAATAGCACCGACCGCGCGGTGCCATCTGCGCCCATTCGCGGTGAGCGCGGCCGGAAGATTCGGCTTCCCCGATCAGTCCGAGCCGCTTTGAGACACGAAGAATGTGAGTGTCCACAGGAAATACGTCCTGCCCGCATCCAAAAAGAAGCACGCAATTAATTGTTTTCAGTCCGACTCCGTGGAATGCTCCCAGCAGTGCCGCAGCTTTCTCAGTATTCATCCCGCAGAGAAATCGAAGAGATATTTCGCCCCACTCGCTGTGAATAGTAGAGAGAATATCCTGGATTCGAGCCGCTTTTGTGTGCGCCAGTCCGCCGATGCGAATGGCATCTTCGATTACAGCCGCGCCAGCTTTTCTTGCGGACTCCCACGTTTTGAAGCGACGTTTCAAGGTCAGAAAGGCTCGATGACTGTTCTTGTCACTCGTGTTTTGTGAGAGAATCGTTTGAATCAGGACGTCCAGTGGATCTTTATGCGGATATCGACGAGGCTGCCCGATGTTCTTCCGCAGAAGCCGCTCAATAGTCCGGCAAATCCGCTTTTTTTCCTTCAGGGCAGGGGCTAACGGCATGTTATCCGGGAGCTAAAACAGGAACACTGCTGCGGCAAGGACAGTGGTATACTCGTGTCCCTTAATGACCGCCGATTGAGTGATATTTGTGGTTCTCACTATTTTATTACTGATTCTGAATACTTCTTTTTTCTGGTCCCAACTCACATCTTCGTCGAACTCGATTCCGAGGGTGGAGGCAAGCATGGCGGCGGCCAAGTCCTCGGCATAGTCCCCCGCTACTGTGTCGGTCTGACCGTATCCATGATGCTCGCTCAAGTATCCGTACATGGAGCGGTCTTGAGGGACGGCACAGCCCACTGAAGCGGCAATCAGCCGGCGCGGTTCGTTGCTCGCACATCTGGCCATCACACAATAAGTAAGCATACCCGGTTTCAACGATTTCACACCTTCACGGCGGCTGATAATCTTGCAGCCGGGCGGAAGAATGCTCGAGACCGACACGAGGTTGCAGATTTCGATGTTTGCGTCTCTCAAGGCAAGCTCAAAAGAACGCAGCTCTTCTTTGTGTGTGCCGTGGCCTTTTGTAAGGAATACTTTTTTCGGAACAAGTTCCATAGGAGGTTCTCCTATTCAGAAAACATCAGCAAAGCAAAACCGGACCTCATGGGCTGAAAGCTCTCCGACAAATCGCATGATCGGAAATTGAGCATATTCAAGCCGCGCCATGAGAGCGCCGCCTTATCTGTTGTCCTTGACGTGCGCAAAAATCCTATACAGGAGCCGCGCTGCCATGAACTCCGGGTGGACCAATCCCGCAATGGGCGCCAGTTCCACAAAGTCCAGACCGACAACGGTTCGCGCCTTCGTGACTGCTTTAATTAAGTCCAGCACTTCGTCCCACAGAAGCCCCCCCGGCTCGGGAGTGCCGACCGCGGGCATAATTGAAGGGTCGAACACGTCCGCATCAATGCTCAGATATACGTGCTGCGAGAGACCCTCAACGATCCGTTCAATCAGGCGGCTTCGGCCGCCGTCGGAGCGCGCGGCGCGGAATTGTTGAGCCCAGTATGGGGCAATGCCGTTTTCTTTCAAGGCCGCAGCTTCTTCTTTGCTCAGACTTCGAGTGCCGGCGTGCGTGAATCTGCAAATCTCAGAAATGCGCCGCGCGACGCATCCATGGTTCAACCTGTTTCCGTGGTAGTTTTCCCTGAAATCGGCATGGGCATCAAGAAAAAGAACACTGAGGTCTCTATGCCTGCGGCTCATTGCGCGGACCGTCCCGACGCTGACGGTATGTTCTCCTCCAAGCAGAACAACAAGCTTTTCTTGCTCCAGTAAAACCGTGGTCGCACTCTCGATCCGCTTAACCATTTCCTCAGGGTCGTCTACCGGCTCCAGCGGGCTGAGTGTTGCGATGCCGATCGCATATGGTTCTACGGCGCATTCTTCATCGTAAAGTTCCATATTGGCCGAAGCCTCGATAATTGCGGCCGGACCTAATCGGCAACCGGGGCGGTAGGTGGTGGAAGTTTCATAGGGAGCAGACAGGATCACGATCCTGCTCTCCTCGATATCGCTCAGATTCGGCGGAAGTCCCGCATAATTATGCGTATGGAAAAACCATTCTTCCGGTAGATCGAGTTTCTTTGCCATCGGTAAGAGAATCTCCGGCCGATTCGACCGTTGCAATGACGTCCGGGCCGGCAATGTGTCCGGAGGGAAGGCCGGTTGTGCGGCTGACTATATTGCAAACGTTTGGGGAAGCAAACCTTCTGTTTTCCTCCCCCTGTAGATGATCGACTACGGGGGGTTATGTTAACAAAAATCAGGCGGCCCGTCAATAGAAATTTTTTGACTATTCAGCGTTTTAAGTGATCGAGGACACGGCAAGTACCGGCGGGTTCTCAACGCAATATCTGCTTCGAATGACAGGCAACATCGAACGCCGGCGGGAGGGTCTGGCATGCAGAAAAATGGCGAAGCCCGAAACCGGCTTCGCCATCAATTATGTTTCCGTCTTCCTCTGTATTCGGCAAGCACCTCGACAGAATAAGATGGCCGACGTCTAGATGAGATCGCCCATGCTGAAGATGGGCAGATACATCGAGATCACGATAAAACCTACAATGCCGCCAAGAACAACCATCATGGTCGGCTCAAGCATCTGAAGCATACCACCGATAGCCACTTCCACTTCAGCATCATAAATATCGGCCACCTTGAGCAACATCGAGTCGAGGTTTCCGGTTTCCTCGCCGACGTCGATCATGTTGACCGCCATCGGAGGAAAGGCCTTTGACTCCTCCAGCGGTCCGGCGATGGTTTCCCCCTCACGAATACTGTCATGCACCTCGGCCACCGCGTTTGCAATCACCCGATTTGCGATTGTTTCCTTCACAATACTGAGCGACTGAAGAATCGGAACACCGCTGGTGATGAGCGTGCCGAGCGTCCTCGAGAAGCGGGCCACGCCGATTTTTCGGGTGAGCTGTCCGAACAAGGGCAACTTGAGAACCACCCGGTCCCGAATTGCGCGTACCAACTCAATTTTGAAAATCAGTTTCAATCCTACGATAATGCCGCCGCCAATAGCTAGGATCTTCAGATACGACTGCTTCAAAGCCTCGCTCGTGTTTACAAGAAACTGCGTCGGCGCCGGCAATGCACCGCCGAGGTCGGAGAAGATTTCCGCGAATGTGGGGACGACCCGGATCAGCAGGAAGGTCACGATACCGCCGGCAACCAAGAGCACCATGATAGGATAAACCATCGCGCCTTTCACTTTTCTCGCAAGAGCTTCTCTTCGTTCCGCAAATTCAGCCAGACGATTAAGAACGATTTCCAACATACCGCCGACTTCACCCGCGCGCACCATATTCACATACAACTTGTCGAAGACCTTGGGATGTTTCGCGAGCGCTTCCGAAAAGGTGGTGCCGCTTTGAACGTCGTTCACCAGATCGTCCAGAATGTTTTTCAGTTTCCCCGGTTTCTGCTGGTCATACAATATCGAGAGACTGCGCAATAGCGGCAAGCCGGCATCGATGAGCGTCGCCAACTGCCGCGTGAACAGCGTTATCTGTTTCTTCTTGACCCGGCCGCCAATAGATAAATTAAAACCGCCTTTGGTCTTCACCTTTTGGCGGCGGGCAAGTTTTCCGGCGTCTTCTTTTACTTTTGTGGGGAAGTATCCAAGACTTCTGACCTGGTTGATAGCCAGCGCCAAACTATCGGCTTCAACCATTCCCGTAACTTCTTGGCCTTTTTTGTCGGTGGCTTGGTAGGAGAAAATTGGCATGGTCGATCCCCCGCTGGTATTGCGTTGTCAGCTTTCGCAATAAGTATACCATCCGATCCCGTTTCAGTCAAGCACGAGCCTTCTTAAGCAGGTTGCGCGGCGCCTCTGTCCTGCTGATACTACATCCGCTCTTCACATTGCTGCGCAATCGGCGGCGGGAAATCATCGTTTCCATTGATGCGATTGACTCATAGCCTCATTTTGTGCTAACTTATTCAGACGTTTTCGCTCACCAAGGAGATACGTATGTTCAAGGTGCTCGTGGCAGAGAAGTTATCACCTGCGGGTATAGAGGTCTTTGTTCGCGCAAAGGAAATTGACGTCACGGTCGAGAAAAGCTTGAATCCCGAACAACTGAAGGACGCACTTCGGGAATTCGACGCTTTGGTTGTCAGGAGCTCAACAAAGGTGACGGCCGACATTTTGACTCAGGCCGACAAATTGAAAGTTATCGGCAGAGCGGGCATTGGGGTTGATAACATTGATGTTCCCGCAGCAACTCGTCGCGGCATCGTCGTAATGAACACTCCTCTCGAAAATGCCATTGCGGCGGCTGAACATGCAATTTCGCTCATGATGGCGCTGGCCCGCAGAATCGCTCAGGCCGATGCCTCAATGAAGGCCGGGCGGTGGGAAAAAAGCAAATTCGTCGGGACCGAGATCTTCAACAAAACCCTGGGAATCATCGGGGTCGGCACCATCGGCAGTATCGTGGCGGAGCGGGCGTCCGGCCTGAAGATGAAGGTCATCGCGTACGACCCATACATCCCGCCTCAGACGGCGTCGCGAAGAGCGATTCCACTCGTGCCCCTGGATGAATTACTGAAAGATTCAGATTTCGTCACTCTTCACGTGCCGCTCATCGAGGAGACGCGGAATCTGATCGATGCGCGCGCCCTTAACAAAATGAGAACTCACGCCATGATCATCAACTGCGCCCGCGGCGGCATCGTCAATGAAAAGGATCTTTACGACGCCCTTTCGTCGGGGCGCATAGGGGGGGCCGCGTTGGACGTGTTCGAGCATGAGCCACCGACCGACCACCGACTGTGCAAGCTCTCGAACGTTATCTGCACGCCGCACTTGGGCGCCAGCACGATTGAGGCACAGGAGAACGTGGCGGTTGCCATCGCGGAGCAGGTGGCGGATTACCTGTTAAGGGGAAACATCCGCAACGCAGTCAATGTCCCGTCGGTGAGTCCCGAGATACTTCCTGTTATCGGGCCATTTCTCAGTCTGGGAGAGAAGTTGGGCAGTTTTCTTGCCCAGATCTGCGATTTTCCCATTGAAGAAGTGATGATCGAATACCAAGGAGAAGTTGTCGAGCATGGTGTCTCCCCTATCACTTCGAGCGTATTGAAAGGAATTTTCAGCCCGATCCTCGGCAACCGCATCAATATCATCAGTGCGCCTGCGATCGCGCGGGAGCGCGGGGTGAGCGTCCGGGAAACCACCAGCAGGACGGCCGAAGACTTCGTCAGCCTCATCGGCATCAGGATTCGATCGGGAGACAAACATCATTATGCGGCCGGCGCAACATTCGGCAAAAAGGAAATTCGAATTGTGCGGGTTAACGACTTTCAGATTGAGGCCGTTCCCGAGGGAAGCATACTGTTTATCTTTAACTACGACCGCCCCGGCGTTATCGGGAACATCGGCACCGTTCTCGCACGGCATCATATCAATATAGCGACCATGTTTCTCGGCCGGGATGCTGTCGGCGGAAAAGCCATTTCGTTATGGCGTGTTGATTCCCCGACGACCAAAGCTATCGTGGAGGAATTGGCAAACCTCCCGAACATTATCTCGGTCAAACCAATTGAGTTATAGCCGAACGGCCGCCGTGAGATGTTGCGCCGCGGATCGAGCGACCGGGCGCGGCTACGAATGCCTTCAGCCGCAAAAGGGAACGGATTCGACTGCGGCGGCGTGTTCTCTTTTCAAAGGAGATTAACGGTGGAATGGCAATACATCCGAAGAAAGAAACAGCCCCGCGAGATTGCTTTGGAAAGAAAAACGTATGCTCGAAAGTTTAAAGAATATTCTGTATGAGCACAAAATGGACGTGGTTGGCGTGGCTAATTCAGGCGACTGGGCCAGCCCGCGCGTTGAATGCAGGCCCGACGAAATCCTGAAAGACTGCGCTCGCATAATCGTTTTCGGAAAAGAGATTCCACGGCCGGTTTACGTCACCCAGCGGCATTCGCTTGAATTGTACGGACATTTTTCACAAAACTACTATCAAACAATGGATGCCGCCGCAATGGAGGTTGCTCTTTTGCTGACGCGGGAGGGATTCGCCTCGGTCCCTTTGGGGTCTTATCTGCCTCTCTTGATGCGCAACGGCAAGTACTGGGGAATGGTTTCCCTCAAGCATGCCGCCGAGAGGGCGGGCGTGGGCAGTATCGGAAAAAACACACTGTTGATCAATGAACGCTTTGGCAACAGGTTGCGTTTGGGAGGAGTATTGACGACGGCTCCCCTGCCCGCGGACAAACCGCTCCAGCACTCGCTTTGCATCGGCGCTTGCCGGACCTGTGTGGAGGTTTGCCCCGTCGGCGCTCTGGACGGGCGGGGAGGGATCAACCAGTACAAATGCCTTCGGAAAAGCACAAGGCATCCCCTCCTTTCTACCGCATTCCTGTCACAATGGTTCAGCGCATCGCTCCCCCTGAACAGGAACTTCGAGTTGGTTACCGGCACCCTTGGCGCGCGTTACTCATACAGTTGCTGCGAGTGCCTTGTTAACTGCCCCCATTTTGACGCGGTTCCCGCGAAGCCCAACCTGAACGGCGCCGGCTAAAGGGCGGATCGGTCTCAGAAACAAATGTTCTTATGCCTGCACAACCCACTTCCGTCCGCTTCCGCGAAATCATTGAATGCGCCGGTCAATTTTGTTATAATAAGTTGGCTTTTTCCGTTTCCCTTAAATTTTCAAGATGAACAACTTAAGAAGTAAAACAAGAAATTTCTGTATTATCGCGCATATCGATCATGGCAAATCGACCCTGGCCGATCGGATACTTGAATATACACACGCTATTCCCGAGCGTGAGCTACGCGAACAAACGCTCGATAGCATGGACATTGAGCGGGAGCGCGGAATCACGATCAAGGCAGCTGCCATCAGAGTCAATTACACGGCCGCAGACGGAAACAACTATCTTCTGAATCTTATCGATACCCCCGGCCATGTCGATTTTTCCTATGAAGTTGCGCGGAGCCTGGGAGCCTGTGAGGGGGCGCTTCTCCTGATAGACGCATCACAGGGAGTACAGGCACAGACGCTGGCGAACGCTTACCTGGCCTCGGATCGAAACCTGGTGATCATACCGGTCATCAACAAGATCGACCTGCCAAACGCGCGAATCGAAGAAGTGAGGCAACAGATTTCTGACATTATTGGGCTCGACCCGCAGGATTCAATATTGGCGAGCGCAAAAAACGGCATCGGTGTCCCTGAAATACTGGAGGCAATCGTAAGGAGGATTCCGCCCCCCGGCGGCGACGACGCCGCTCCTTTGAGGGCGGTGCTTTTCGATTCCATCTATAATTCATTCCGGGGGGCGATCGGATACATTCGCGTCGTCGACGGCTGCATCAAGCCGGGGCAGGAAATCACTGCAATGTCATCGGACCGCTCGTATGAGGTTGAGGAAGTCGGCATTTTCAAACTTGAAGAGGTTCCGGTCGACAAACTGAATGCGGGTGATGTCGGATATGTCATTGCCAACATGAAAAGCATCCGCGACATCAAAATAGGTGACACCCTGACGGATGCGTCGAATCCGGCTCGGGAACCGTTGCCAGGTGTCAAGCCGGTCAAGCCGATGGTTTTTTGCGGCATGTATCCGACTGAACCCGGTGGATTCGACACGTTGCGGTCTTCGCTGGAAAAGCTGAGTCTGAACGACAGCTCGTTCTATTTCGAGCCGGAGACCTCCCAGGCGCTCGGCTTCGGTTTCCGGTGCGGATTTCTGGGGCTGCTCCACATGGAGATCATTCAGGAGCGCCTGGAGCGCGAGTTTGATCTTGCCCTTGTCACCACGGCTCCCTCAGTTGTTTTCCGCGTCCACACGACCGACGGCGGGTTTTTCGACATTGATAATCCCGCACGGTTGCCGGAGCTTTCGCGGGTGGCGTATCTCGAGGAACCGTACATTCACGCCACTATCCTGTCTCCACCCGAGTACATCGGCACCATCTGCCAGCTCTGCTCCTCTCGAAGGGGAGAACATATTCGGACACATTATCTGGGACCGCAAAAGGTGTTGGTCAACTATGACCTCCCGCTCAGCGAAGTGGTCCTCGATTTCTATGACCGCTTGAAATCCGCCACACGCGGTTACGCCTCGTTTGATTACGAAGTCAGCGGGTTTCGTCAATCGGACCTGGTGAAGCTTGACGTGCTGCTTAACGGAAACCCGGTGGACGCTTTGTCCTGTATCGTGCACAAGGAAAAAGCATACCTGAGGGGAAAACAACTCGCGGAAAAGCTGCGAAAGGTGATCCCCCGGCAGTTGTTTGAAGTCGCCATTCAGGCCGCAATCGGCAACCGCGTGATCGCGCGCGAAACCATCAAAGCGCTTCGCAAGAACGTTACCGCAAAGTGCTACGGGGGCGACATCACCAGGAAACGAAAACTCTTGCAGCGTCAGAAGGAAGGCAAGAAGCGGATGAAACAGGTGGGTAACGTTGAACTGCCGCAAGAGGCCTTCATGGCGGTTTTTGAAGTTGAATGAGACCGTTCGAGAAGAGAAAGAAAGGACCCGGCAGAATGTCAAAGGCTGTCTCTGATGTGAAAGAGAAGGTCGAGGCGGAAAACCAGCGCGAGTCTCTCCTGTGGGAATGGACGAAGACCATCATCTACGCCGTTGTCCTGGCCCTCTTTATCAGGACTTTCTTCCTGCAGACGTTCAAGATTCCGACCGGAAGTATGGAGCCGACCCTGCGTGGGGCAATGAACTACGGACATGGAGACAAAATCATCGTGCTCAAATTTATCTACGGTCTCCGAATTCCCTTTAGCGACGAACGAATTCTGCCCTTGTCCGATCCCAAACGCGGAGACGTTGTCGTGTTCGAGACCAAAGGAATTGAGGGGTTGGACCAGCGAAAGGATTTCATAAAGCGCATCGTCGCGGTCGGCGGAGATCATGTGCAGATTGTATCGGACGATCCCAATTGGAACCCGGCATTCGATTCGCTTATCGAAGGAGGCGGCCACATCTACATCAACGGCGAGCGGCTTGAAGAGCCGGCATCCGTCGCCGACAGGGTCTATTTCCCCGCCGGTGCGTTCGGCGAAGGGGGAGTAACGGTGCCGCCTGATTCCTATTTTATGCTCGGCGACAATTCCTTGAACAGCCGCGACAGCCGGTATTGGGGTTTCGTGCCGCGCGAGAACATTCTGGGGAAGGCTGTTGCCATCTACTGGCCGCCCAAACGGCTCGGACTCATTGATTGACCAAATTGACCCATCATGGCAGAAGCCGTATATGTACACATTCCTTACTGCAGTTCCAAATGTCCGTACTGCGATTTCGCGTCCGTGCCGGCCGCTGGTTCCGTCGATCGATACCTTGAGGCGCTTGGCGAGGAAATCCGGCAGAGGGCGAAGCACGTTTCAACAGTCAGAACACTCCATATAGGCGGCGGAACACCCACCGTCTTAAGCGCCGCTCAGATAACCCGCCTTTTTCATTCGTTGCGTTCTTCTTTCCATATTTCTACCGGCGCCGAAATCACGCTTGAAGCCAACCCGTGCACCGTAGAGCGGGAAAAAATAGATGCTTTTATCTCGGCTGGCGGCAACCGCGTAAGCCTTGGCGCCCAGAGCTTCATTGACAGCGAGCTGACGACACTCGGCAGACTGCACGGAAGCGAGGACATTTACCGGGCGAACGAAATCATCCGCGGCAGCGGCATCAAGAACCTCAATTTTGACCTGATTTTTGCGATCCCGGACCAAACGATACAAAGCTGGCGGCATTCGCTTGAAGAAGCCGTTTCGCTCGCGCCGGAGCATCTTTCCACCTACTGCCTGACTGTTGAGCCGGGGACTCCCTTCGATTCCCTCGTGGAAGCGGGGACATTTCGAAGGAAAACGGCGGAAGAGGAACTCGAACTGTATCAGGCGGCGCGGGAAATTCTTATTCGAGCGGGATACGAGCATTACGAGATCTCGAACTTCGCCAAGCCGGGCAGACGCGCGAGCCATAATCTTGTCTATTGGTCGAACGGAGAATATCTGGGCCTGGGTGCAAGCGCCGTCTCATATCTCGACGGAAAACGGGTGGTAAACGTCCGTGACCCCGTCCGCTACATGGAAGCGGTGTGCCGGAGAGGACATGCCGTGGAGGAGGCAGAATATATTCCGCTTCGGATGCAGGCTATCGAGACCATGATCCAGCGGCTGCGATTGAGCGAGAGGATCGATTGCTCTTCTTTCAGGACGAAGTTTGGAGTCCACCCGGTCGAGCTATTCGGAGGTTCGTTCGAGCAAATGGTCACAGAAGGATACATCGAGTACGAGGATGACACGATCCGTTCCACATTTGACGGGTGGCGGCTCGCGAACGAGGTTGCGATGCGGCTCCTGCCATAGGTTCCCTCGTTCCTCGCCTGCAGGTATTCGGCATGCCCGGTTCTGGCAATGGAATTGTTGCAAACCTTTTGGATTCCCGGCTACAATGATTCAATTGAAATCTTCGGAGCATTCATCAAGACATGTCTGATACAGCAATCCAAATGCCCGCGCCGGCGCGTTGCCGAGAGAGCCTCTTCGATGAAGGGTTCCTGATCATCATCATCGGGCTGGGCAATCTTTTTAATTTCTACTTTCACATCTTCATGAGCCGAAATCTCGGGCCGGAAGGGTACAGCGCATTAAACTCTCTGCTGTCGCTCCTCTACATCATTTCAATTCCGATCGTGACCATCCAGACAACGATAACAAAGTTTATTGCGCAGTATTCCGCAACGGGAGAAGCCGCGAAAGTGCGACAACTGTTTCTGGGAAGCTTGAAGCGTGTCGGCATCGTCGCATGTGTGTTGATGGTCGGAACAATTCTCGGCGCTCCCTTGATCGGCGACTTCTTCAAAATTCGAAGCACTGCCCCGATCATAGTGGCTGGATTCCTGCTTTTCTTCATGTATCTATTGCCCGTTTTCTGGGCGGTTCTCCAAGGTCGAGAACGGTTCAATTATCTGGGGATATCCTACTTCGTCGGCTTCATTTCAAAGTGCGGGTTGGGGATACTGTTCGCCTTGATCGGGTGGGGCGTGGGCGGCGTATTATTCGGGGTTCTTCTTTCGTTCATTCTCTCCTTCATGGTTGGCTTCCCGGCCTTTCGTCCTGTTCTGGCGCCGGTCGCTGAAAGCGCCGAAGTGCAGATGAAGGAGATGTATCTCTTCGCTTTGCCTGTGGTCGCGGCGCTTTTCTTCTTGAGCTTCTTCTGCAATCTGGACATTGCGCTCGTTCGGCATTTCTACGGCGACGTGGGCGACGGTCTCCGACTGGCGGGTTACTACGCCACCGCCTCGATCGTGGGAAAGAGCTTTCTGTTTCTTCCACTGGGCATCACCCTGGCGCTTTTCCCAAAGGTGGCCCGGAAGAAGGCGACGGGCGAAAATACGCTGCCGATACTAAAACGCGGACTGCTTATAGAGATCGTCCTGTCTTTAGGAGGCATTGTCATTTGTTTTGCGCTGGCGCGCTATGTGGCGCTGTTTCTCGGAAAAACCGATTCGCCTGAATTAGTTGCGCTGATTAAACTGTTCGGAATCGCTATCACTCCAGTTGCCGCCACGACTATTTTGGTCAATTATAATCTCGCGAATGAACGCTATTCTTTTCTGTGGCTCCTGCTGCCGCTCACGTTGTTGACGTTCGCCGCCATTTCAGTCTTTCATCAGACGCCGATGTCCGTTCTGCTGACATTAACAGCCGGCGGCTTTGCCTTATTCATTTCGATTTCCATCGTTACATTCCATCCGGCAAAGGCAAAAAAGCCGCTGCCCGAAGCTTCCGCCGTTCCCCGCACGTCGATCTAGCAAACTGTTAATCTTGAATTGTGACAAGCATTTATGCTAAAATCCCTCAAAATGAAACAGTCCGAACCCTGCATTTGCGGCACCCGGACAAAAAACGAATTTCCGGGCAAACTCTCGGTGTTGATGCCTGCTCATGATGAAGGGGCCGGCATTTATGACAACCTCGGAGAGACGTTTGCGTTCTTGCGCGAAACCAGCCGTGACTTCGAGATTATCGTAATTGACGACGGCAGCTCCGACAATACGTACGAAGAGGCTGCTCGTTTTGCGGCCGACAACTCGCGCGTCAAGCTGGTTAAAAACAAAACGAACCTCGGAAAAGGCGGCGCCCTGCGGGAAGGCTTCAAGTACAGCGAGGGAGATACTATCGTTTTCATCGATGCGGACCTCGACCTGCATCCGAGCCAGTTGCAGCTTTTTTTTGATCACATGAGGGGGGCGGACGCTGACGTCGTCATTGGCTCCAAGAGGCACCCGCAATCAAAGCTCTATTATCCGTTTCACCGCAAGATTGTGAGCATGGTATATTTCTTCATGGTCAAGCTGCTGTTCCGCCTGCCGATCCATGATACCCAGACGGGATTGAAACTTTTCAAGCGGCAAGTGCTCGAAAAAGTATTTCCGCAAATGCTGGTGAAGAAATTCGCTTTTGACCTGGAATTGCTGGTCCTGGCGCACCGGCACGATTTTACGATCGTTGAGGCGCCGGTGGTTGTGGATTACCGACCCAATATCGGCAAGAAGATCAGGCGCTGGGTTCGTCCGACCGATATCTACACAACGTGGTGGGACACCATGGCCATCTTCTACAGACTGTATATTCTGAGGCATTATGACAGATACTGATATGCGTGTCCGGCTGTTTCATCAGCCGCAGGAGGAGGGTCCGCCCGTTCCGAAGGTAAGCGTGATCATAGCGCTTCACACGTGCAGCGAGAGATTCCTGAAAGACTTCGGCCATTTCCGCAATCTGGAATATCCGAATTTCGAGATTCTGATCATAGTTGACGAGCCGAACCTCAATGAGGCGACAAATCCGCGGGTCGGCAATTTGAAGCGCCTAAGGAAGGAAGGGCTGGTTTCGATCATTTCGACCGGCAAACAGATTACTGGTCCGGGTGAAAAAAGGGATATCGGCATCAAGAACGCCGCCGGCGAGATATGCGCGTTCATCGATGATGATGCATATCCCCGTCCCGACTGGCTGCGCAGCGCCGTTCCTTACCTGGATAAGCCGGAAATCGCGGCTGTCGGCGGGCCGGGCGTTACTCCTCCCGAGGACGGCCTGCTGGCGCAAGCAAGCGGGGCCGTCTACAGTTCTCCGATGGGGAGCGGACAGGCGCTGTACCGCTTCATTCAGCGCAAAGCCCGAGAGGTTGATGATTTTCCCGCCTTCAACTTGCTGGTGCGCACGGACATTTTGCGCAAGATCGGCGGCTTTTCCTCCACGTTCTACGGAGGCGAAGACACGAAGATGTGCCTCGAAATCATCAGGCTTGGCAAGAAGATTCTTTACCGCCCCGAGGTGGTGGTCTTTCACCATCGGCGCAGCCTTTTCTTCGATCACCTGAAACAGATCGCCAATGTCGGCCTGCATCGGGGATACTTCGCCAAGACGTATCCCGAAACGTCGCGACGCATGTTCTATTTCCTGCCCAGCATTGTGGTGACCATCTTGTTCTTCGGGTCTATCCTTTCAGTCTTCTCGAACGTCGTTGCCGCAATCCTCGTCATCAGCCTGCTCTGTTATTTTGGTTTCGCGCTGGTCTCGCTTTTGCCGGCAAGTCGGCTCGACGTGGCGTTGCTGGGCGCAATCGGAGTGATGTTGACCCATTTTGTATATGGAATAACTTTTATTCGGGGACTGATGCTGAAGCATTTGGACAGCTAGGGGGTTTGGTCGGTGTACGCGCCCTTCGTCAGCGTCATTATTCCCACCTACAATTCTTGCCGGTCACTCACCGCTTGCCTCGCCAGTATCAGGATGCAGCGCTATCCCCGTGAAAGAGTGGAAATTATCCTTGTCGATGCCGGCTCGCATGATGGCACGCTCGAAATCGCGTCTTCCTTCAAGGTCGACAAAATCCTTCAGAATCCCCTGAAAACGGGGGAGGCCGGCAAAGCAGTCGGCATCGATGCGGCTTCGGGCGAAATCGTGGCTTTGATCGATAGCGATAACATTCTCGATAGCGAGGATTGGCTGGAAAAGATGGCGATCCCCTTTCAAGATGATGAGATTTTCTGTTCGGAAAGCTACGCGCTCACATACCGGCTCTCAGATTCGATCATCGACCGCTACTGCGCGTTAATCGGAATGAACGACCCAATCCACCTTTTCCTCGGCAACTACGACCGGTTCAATACGTTGACCGGTAAATGGACGGGGTTGCCGCTCGAAATGCACGATCGGGAGGATTACTACGAGGTCCTCCTGACCGAGAATTGCATTCCGACAATGGGAGCCAATGGGTGCCTGATCCGGAAAAAAGCGATCCAGGAAGTTGATTACCGCCCCTATTATTTCGATATCGACATCATCCATCAACTTGTTCACAAAGGCCGGCGAAAAGCTGCATTTGTCAAGAAGGGGGTTGTCCATCTGTACTGTCCGAACCTCAAGACTTTTGTTCGGAAGCAAAAGCGGCGCATTTCGGATTTCCTTTACTATAAACAGCTCGGGCGCCGAACGTATCCGCATCAACAGTACTTCTGGGGCTACCTGAAATTCATTGTGAGCACACTTCTTCTTTTTCCCCTGCTGGCTCAGGCGCTTCTCGGATATTCTCGCAAAAGAGATTTGGCGTGGTTCATTCATCCGGTTGTCTGTTGGGTCACTCTGATGACGTACGGTCTTGCGACGATCCGGTCGCTCTTCCTGGCACAAGAACTCGATCGCTCCAACTGGAGTCAATGAGGATTGAGGTCACAGAATCTCATAATGCAATTAATTATAATAAAATGACTGCAAAGACGCTCCTGATAAACCCGAGCCCACACGTCGCGGCGAATCCCCCGCTGGGACTGCTGTATATAGCGGCGGCTCTCGAGAAGGCGCAGGCGCCGGTAAAAGTACATGATCTGGGCTTTGACCCCGGCCGAGTGGAACTTCGCCGCCTGTTGCGGGACTGGAATCCGGAGCTGATCGGCATAACCTGCACTACGCCCTTATTTCCGCATGCGAAGGAAATAGCGGCATTCGCGAAATCTCTTGTGCCGGAAAGCTGGATAGTCCTCGGCGGAATACATCCCTCAGTCGTTCCGCGACAAGCGATCGAGGGCTGCTCAGCCGATATGGTCGCAATCGGAGAGGGCGAACACGTGATGCCATTACTTGCTCAAGCTTATCCTGTGCGCAAGGCAGCAGCCGAAACACCGGGCATCCTGATCAGGACAAACGGCGAGATCGCAATCGGTCCGCCGCCTGTCCGAATCGTGAATCTTGACGAGTTGCCGATGCCGGCACGGCACCTGGTTGATATCCAGCGGTATTTCGCCGCCTCCGGACACGACCGCATCAAATGGTCGCTTCCGCAGCCGTCTTTACCGTTGATTGCCTCGCGCGGATGTCCCTACCGCTGCGCGTTCTGCGCATCTGAACTTGTTCACGGCAAGCAGATCAGGCTGCGAACGGTCGATAATATTCGCGCCGAACTGGAGTCTCTGATTAATGCGTACGGCATCCGGGGGGCGTATTTTTACGACGATACGCTGACGTTCAATCTTGATTGGTTCACGCAACTGTGCGCGATGTTAAAGGAACTGCGTCTCAAATGGATTTGCGGGACCCGGCTGGATAGGGTCTCCCGCCCTGTTCTTGAGATGATGCGCGACTCCGGCTGCGTTTTGATCTCCTACGGAATTGAATCGGGCGATCAAGAGATGCTGAGCAAGGTGCTCAAAAAGGGATTGAAACTCGAGATCATACGGGAAAACATGAAGTTGACCAGGGAAATCGGCATCGCGACGGTCGCAAATTACATCCTTGGTTTCCCGGGCGAAACCGAGGAAAGCATGAAGAAAACTCTTGCCTTCTCGCGGGAGCTCGACTCAGATATCGCGGAATTTTCCATTTACATGCCGCTGCCGGGCACGGAACTGGCCGCGCGGGCGGAGCAGAGAGGGAAAGCCGTCGAGCAGGATTTGTCGCGTTTCGATTATATGCGGCCGACATATACGGATACCTCGCTCCCTCCTGAATTAGTCAGGCGGTATCATCGAAGGGCGGTTCGGCAATTCTATCTGCGCCCCCGCTATCTACTTCGGCGTTTATTGAGGGTTCGAAGGTGGGCCGACGTCAGGGCGAACCTGTCAGGCCTGCGATCTTTCGCAAGCATCTGGCGCCGCTCATCCCGCCGTTGATTCAGTTGGCAAAAGGAAATTCGCATGAACGGCCGGTTGTCGCAAATGGACATAGCGATTGTGAAGCATACCTACACTCCCACAGGCGGAGCGGAACAGGAACTGCTGCGATATGTGCTCCCAAAAGCGAAGTCAGTAACGTACATCAGCCACCCATTCAGAGATGCGCGCGACGTGCCTCTGAATACACAAATCTCGATGTTTGAGAACGGCGAACTCAGGAAAGAGATTTCCGCACCTCTTTTCAGAGGCCCGTTCCCGCTCATGGCAATGAAGGATATCATATTCACCGTCTGGTACCTGAAAAAGATGCGCCGTCGAATTCATCTCTACTTCGGCGTGGATAATTTGAACGCCTTCTCCGGAATTGTGCTCAGGCGGCTCGGAGTCGTCGATCGCGTAGTCTATTACGTGATCGATTATGCCCCCGACAGGTTTCGCCGCCCGTTCATGCAGTCGCTGTATCGCAGGCTGGACCGCTGGTGCTGCTATGATGCTGACGCAGTCTGGAACGTTTCAGCCGCGATGGAGGACGCGCGGAAAGCACATGGCTTTGATTCCGGGCGGTCCGCTCCCCAAATCGAGGTTCCGCTTGGCAACTGGTATGATGAATCGCCCAAAACGTCTCCAAACGGGAGCGACAACGGCCTCATCGTATTTCTCGGGACCCTGGCGCGAGAGCAAGGCCTGAACCTGGTGATTGAGGCGCTGCCGAAAATAAGAAAACGCATTCCGAACGCCAGATTAAGGGTGATCGGAAGCGGACCGGAAATGGAACCGCTTAAATCGCTGGCGCATGAAATGCGCGTTGCCGATTCGGTCGAGTTCCTGGGTTTCATTCAAGACGGCGCAAAGGCGGCCGCTCTGCTTGCGGAAGGCGCCGTAGCCGTTGCCCCTTATCTTTATGGAGATAACATATTCAAGCGCTTCGCCGATCCGGGCAAGGTAAAGCTGTACCTCGCGGCGGGACTGCCGGTCGTAATCTCGCGCGTTCCGCCCGTGGCCGAACTGATCGAGAGGAGCGGCGCCGGAATCGCAGTCGAACCCGCCGTGAACGAAATAGGATCGGCTTTGGAAAATCTTTTGTTATCGCCCGGAAAAATTTCCGCGATGCGCGAAAACGCGCTCGAGCTCGGCAAGAAATTCGATTGGATCGGCATCTTCGACAGAGCGTTCGGGCGCACGTTCGAGTGCTGGGTCGTTCAAAATAATTGACTGTCTTGCTCGGGAAACCGATATCGGCACTGAAGGAGCGAGATGAAATTAAACATTGGGTGTGGGAGCCTGGCGACTGAAACCCACGTGAACCTCGATATCGTGCCGTACGAGGGTGTGGATGTTATCGCCGATCTCAACCATACGCCGTTCCCGTTCAAGGATGATTCCTTTGACGAGGTTGTCTGCAACCACGTGCTCGCCCACTTGAACAGCTTTCACAAGACCGTCATGGAGATAATCAGGATTACGCGGGACGGCGGCACTCTGCGTGTTTTTGCCAGCTATTTTCCTTCTTCCAAATGGTTTGGCGATCCGGACCATAAAATCCCGTTCGGATGGAGAACGTTTGACGGATACACCAAGATCGTAGGAAGACCCAAAATATATGAAAAATGGAAACTGGTGCGCAATTCCACCAATTACGGCGCAGGATTTCCGCTGGTAATGGAAAAACGCTGGTTTGTATTTTCCAGCTTCAGAGTGCTCAAGTGGATCGGCTTTTTCATCAATCTCTTTCCTTCAATCTACGACATGTTCTTTTGCCACTGGCTGCCGGCGAGCGAAGTCTGTTTCATCCTCCGGGTCGATAAGAAGAGGCTCGATGTCGGCCCGATCGCCCGGCGAGATGTGGTATAATGGTACTAATCCGGCTCTAAGATCAACTTTCTATATGAGTTACAGAATCCTTGTCATCAATTGGAGAGACATCAGGAATCCCGATATGGGCGGGGCAGAGGTGAATTTCCAGGAGATTTTCAAACGGCTTGTGCGCCGGGAACACCGGGTAACTCTCTTGTGCAGCCGCCACAACAGATCTTTCCCGGAAGAGGAGCAAATTGACGGGATTCGGATAGTGAGGCGCGGCAATCGGTATACATTCAATTATACGGTTCCAGTCGTATATATGCGCGAATTCAAGAACTCCGTCGATATCGTGGTGGAGGACTGCAGCAAGATTCCCTTTTACACTCCATTGTACGTCCGCCAGCCGCTCTTCGTGATGGTACACCATCTTCATGGAACGTCGATCTATGGCGATACGCTTCTTCCGGCTGCGCTCTACGTGCACTTTACGGAATTCCTTATTCCCTTTTTTTATAGAGGCGTCCCCTTTGTCGCCGTCAGCGAGAGCACAAAAAACGAGCTCGTTCAAAAAGGATTGAAGGCTGAAGACGTAGAGGTGGTTTACAACGGCGTCGATCATTTGAATTACACGCCCGACGAGTCCGTGCGATCCAAATCGCCGCTCGTTGTTTGCGTCACCAGACTCAAAAAATACAAGGGCGTGCATCTGCTTCTCCATGCGATGAAAAAGGTGCTGGAAGAGGTCCCTAATGCAAGACTGGTGATCGCCGGCAGCGGAAACTACGAGCCTGAACTGCATCGCATGGTTCGGCGCCTCGGCCTCAACGGCTGCGTCGAGTTCGCCGGATTCCTCGCGAACGATCAGAAAATGGACCTGTACCGCCGGGCGCAGGTCGTGGTGAATCCTTCGGCGAAGGAAGGATGGGGACTTACCGTGACGGAAGCGAATGCATGCGCGACACCGGTTGTTGCCGCGGCAGTGCCCGGATTGGTCGAGTCGGTCCTCGATGGAGAAACGGGATTCCTCTACCCCCATTCCGATACGGAAGCCATGGCGAAACACATAGTTCGCCTGCTGAAGGACGAGAGGCTGCGAAAGCAACTGGGGATGCGGAGCCTGGAGTGGTCCAGAGAATTTACGTGGGATAGAGCGGTCGAGAAGATCGAAATGACAATTGAGCGCGCGGCAACGAACCGAAAAGAGAGGAAAAAGGCAACCGGATGAACAGCCCGGCAAACTCGAATAAGGCACTCGTCGTCATACCAACTCTCAACGAGCGCGAGAACATCGAGAAGCTGCTTCCGGCGGTACTCGAGATGGGCGAAGAGTACCATATCCTCATCGTAGATGACAAATCATCCGATGGAACCGGCGAGCTTGCCGACCAATTCGCGCTCGAGACCGGCCGGGTGCATGTGCTCCACCGTCCGGCGAGAATGGGACTCGGTTCAGCTTATATCGACGGCTTCAAATATGCCCTGAAAAGTACAGACGCCCAGTACGTTTTTGAGATGGATGCCGATTTCTCGCACGACCCGAAGTACCTCCCGGATTTTCTCGAGGTTATCCGTGAAGCCGATCTGGTGGTAGGCTCCCGTTACCTGAAAGGGATCAGCATTGTTAACTGGCCGCTGAACAGGCTTATCATCAGCAAAATCGGAAACTGGTACGCGCGCACCATTACGGGCCTTCCCCTCACGGATGTGACCGCCGGCTACAAATGTTTCCGCCGCTCACTGCTCGAGCAAATCGATCTGGACAGCTTCCATTCCAACGGATATTCCTTCCAAATCGAGATGAGCTACAAAGCCTGGAAGAAAGGGTTTCGCGTGAAAGAGGTCCCGATCGTGTTCGTGGATCGAACGATCGGCGAGTCGAAGATCACCTACGGCATCGTTTGGGAAGCGATTTGGCGGGTGTGGGCGCTGAAATTCAAGTACATGGTGGACAACAGATGAGCGCTTTGCACGATTATATCACGCTGATTCAGAAGCGCGAATTATTTCAAGTTATCTACCACGTCACGCGCCGATGTAATGCCCGCTGCCGCTCATGCTTCAGTTGGAAGAGGACCCTTACCGACGATCCGGAATTGAACCTGATTGAGCTGGAGAAAATAATCCATTCGATGCCCCCCTTTCCGTGGCTTCTGCTTTCGGGCGGCGAGCCGTTCCTGAGGGAAGACCTTCCGGAAACGGTTTCGCTGTTCTATCGAAACAGCGACATTCGACACATCACGCTTCCGACAAACGCGCTGTTGCCCGAGAGAATCGAGTCGATGATCAAGAAAATCTGTTCTACCGCGAGCGAGGCGACGGTCAACCTCGTCCTCTCGATCGATGGCATCGGCGCCGAGCACGACCGCATGCGCGGGACCCCGAATAATTTCGATTCATTGATGGAGACGTGGGGGCGCGTTTCTCCGCTGCGAGACGAGTTGCCGAACCTGTCAATCAAATTCCATACGGTGCTCAGTTCCGACAATTATCTGCATTTTGATGAAATCCGCGACCACGTCAAGAAGCTGCGGCCCGACCTGCACACTTTCGATTTCATCCGCGGCAAACCTGCGGACGCATCGCTCGCCCTTCCGCCCGATGAGGAATTGGTTCCGCTCATCCGGAAAATCAAAGAGGTCTTGCGATTTTACGGCGGCTTCGAGCGCCTGCGCAAGCACCACTCCCTGATGAAATCGGTCTACGACATTATCATGCAGGGATACTATGACGAGTTCCTGCGCATCCGCCGGGAGAGGCGGCAGGTGATTCCCTGTGTCGCCGACTCGATGACGCTCGTGCTCGGAGCGTCGGGCGAGGCGTCGCTGTGCGAAATGCTCGAGCCCTTCGGCTTATTCCGCGAGTTCGACTATGACTATGGCCGGCTCTGCGCGAGCAAAGCCTCGAAAGAGGCGCGGCAGCGGGTTTCCAGCGGAAAATGCTACTGTTATCATTCATGCTATCAAACGCTGAATGTGCTGTTTCGACCTGCGAGCGTAGTCCGGACGCTGGCCCGGCGCGTGGCGGCCGGTTGAACCGGAACAATCAAAACATATGAATGTGGCAACCGTCATTTTCTTTTTGTTCCTCTTCTATATAGGCTTTCTGTTTTTCGGTTACCGCTTCCTGATGAGATATCTCGTGCGCAACAGGAAAATCCAGAGGGTGCAACAGGAGCCTCCGGTCACAATCGTGGTGCCGGCATTCAATGAAGAAAGGAACATCGCGCGGAAGATCAAGGACCTTCGCGCCCTCGTTTATCCGTCCGAAAAGCTTCAGATCATAATTGTGGACAACGCCTCCACGGATCGGACGCATTCGATAGCGTCGACATATCCCGTCGAGGTGTTTCAATCGCCGCGCGGAAAAGTTAATGCAATTAATACCGGCATCAGGCAAGCCGCTTCCGACATCGTTGTCGTCACCGATGCCGATACCCTGCTCAAGCCGGATGCGATCAAATCGCTGGTCACCTGCTTTTCGCACGACCTCATTGGCGCCGTTGGAGGAAAGGCCATCGTGGAAGATACCCGCTCTTTCTTCGGACGGAGCAAGATGAAATATCATGCCGCCGATTGGGAGCTGCGCACGCTCGAGGGGAGGCTTGATTCCTGCATCAGTTTGGACGGCAAGCTGATGGCTTTTCGAAAGGGCGTTCTGCCCGCCCTGCCGCCGGACGTTGTGGTCGACGACCTCGAGATAACCTTCCGGCTGCGCTCGCAGGGGTTCCGTTCCGTCATCGACGATCAATCGATCGTATACGAGACCGGTCCTCAAACGCTTCGAGCGGAGATAAGACAGATTCGCCGGCGAGTGGCGCTCACCATTCCGGTTCTTTTCAATTACATTCACATGCTGTTCAATCCCCGCTACGGCGGTTTCGGGCTGCTCATCTTTCCTATTCGCCGGATGTTTGCGGTCTTCTCTCCGCTGATTTTTCTCTACGTCGTCTCCTTTGTTTTCTGGTGGGATTGGAAGCTGGCGGTTGCGGGCGGCATAATTTCGTTACCCGCGATCATTCTTACGGGTCAATATTTTCCGCTTATCCAGCAGATGGGAATCGTCCTCGGCTGGTACGACGTGCTGACGGCCAGGGTACGGGCATCCGCACAATGGGAGAAGGTGAATTAACCGCGGACGCCGATGAAAGTTGTCTTCGTATACAAAGAAGCTGAATCGCTCGCCATTGAATACCTCTCGGCCGTCCTCAAGCAGCACGGCCACGAGACGTCGCTTGTCTTCGAATCCTTTCTTTTCGACACAAACTATCTCTACATACCTGCCGTCTATAAATACGCGAATCGACCGGCAAGAACAGCCCGGCGCATCCTGGCACAGAAGCCCGACCTTGTCGCCTTCTCGGTGGTCACCGATTATTACCAGTGGATGTGCGCGGTGGCGGAAGAGCTGAAAAAGCTGAGCGACGTGCCGACTGTTTTCGGCGGCATCCACACCACAGCGCTGCCGACAAGAGTGATTCAGAAGCCCTTCGTCGATTACGTAGTAGTAGGCGAAGGCGAATACGCGCTGCTCGATCTGGTGAATGCGCTGCGAGACGGAAAAAGCGTATCGGAGATCGCCAATCTCTGGTCGAAAGCAAATGGAACCATCATTCAGAATCCGCCGCGTCCCCCGATCGAAGATATAAACTCGCTTCCGTTCCCCGACAAGGGCATCTTCAGCAAGCAAGTGCCGATCTACGACGAGATCTACTACGTCCTTACCAGCCGGGGATGTCCGTTTGCCTGCACCTATTGCTGCAACAATATCCTTCACCGCCTGTACGGGGGCAGAAAGTTTCTGCGAAAGCGTTCCCCGCAGAATGTGATCGAGGAACTTGTCCAGGGCCGCAGGCGGTACCCGTTTAAAATGGTCTTCTTCGTTGACGACGATTTCCTGAGCGATAAGAAATGGCTGGCCGATTTCCTCAAAATCTACAAGGAGGAGATCGGCGTCATATTCCGCTGCATCGGAAGCGCGAAAAACGTCGACGCCGAGGTGGCTTTTCTTCTCGCCGACGCAGGGTGCAAACGGATCCAAATCGGGATCCAGACCTGGAACGAAGAATTGAAGCGAAAAGTATGCCATCGGAACGAGACGAATGAACAGGTAATGCGGGCGTGTGAGGCGGTGAAAAGCGCGGGAATTTATCTCGACGTGGATCATATCTTCGGGCTTCCGCTCCATCAACAGCAGGATTATGTTGATGCCGTTCGCCAGTATGCGCGGGTCAGGCCGGACCATATCAACTGCTTCTGGATGCGTTACTATCCCGGCACGCAGATCATCGATATCGCCCTCCGAGAAGGCCTTCTTACGGCGGGCGACATCGAAGCGATCGAAGAAGGGGGTGAGCGCAACTATTTCCGCGGCGGCTCCGTGAAGGACGTTCGTCCGCTGGCGCAAGTGCAGACGCTTTTCACGCTCATTCCGTTTGTGAAGCCGCGCGTCATCGAAATGCTGCTGCGGCGCAACCTGCACAAACTACTATTGCAGTCGTTTCACCTGTTTTTCATACTTCCGCGCCTGATCCAGATGCCATTTCACAAGGACATGTGGTACAACTTTAGGCGAAGCCTGTGGAAATTCCCCCCATTCAGAAAATAGAGCGCCGCGTGAAGCGGATAACTCCGCCGTTCCTCGATCGCCCGCTTTTCCCTGTAGAGGTCGCGGCGCTTTTTCGCCCGTTCGAACTGTTGTTTGCGCTTCTCTCTTTCGGGGGCGCGGCATTCGTATACATTTTCTCGCTCGCACCGGCCATTACATTCGGCGATTCGGGAGAGCTCATAACGGCGGCGGTCCATCTCGGAGTGGCGCACCCGCCGGGGTATCCCCTATATCTGCTGGTTGGGAAACTGTTTTCGCTGCTACCGATCGGAAGCGTCGCTTACCGCTTTAACTTGATGTCGGCTCTTTTCAATTCCGCCGCGGCGGGGCTTCTGGCCCTGGTAATCATCAAAACGCTTCCGCACGTAAGCGCGCGAATTGTGCCGCGCGATCTGGTCGAATCTCCCATCGGCGGCATATTGACCGGGTCCGCATCGGCTGCGGCCGCTCTTTGTTTCGCATTTTCACCTACGTATTGGCAGCAGTCGCTATCCGCCGAAGTTTATGCTCTGAATAATTTCATTATCTGCCTGATTCTCCTGCTCGTCGTTCTCTGGAGCACACTTCCACAGAAGATCGGACTGCTTTTCCTGATCGCACTCCTCTTCGGGCTGGGCCTGGGAAATCATCAGACCCTCGCATTGCTCGGCCCTCCCGTTGCGCTGTACGTTGTGCTCGTCAAGCCGAAGGCCGCGCTGTCGCCGCGCGTACTGGCGGGTTGTCTGGTTCTGTTCCTGCTCGGGCTCTCGATATATCTGTACCTGCCGATTCGGGCTGCAGCAAATCCGCCCATCAATTGGGGCAATCCCGCAAATTGGGATGCGTTCTGGTTCCACATGCTGCGAAAACAATATCGAAGCCTCGACATGATGCGGCCGCTTGAGGTGGTCACCGGCCAGCTCAAATTCTTTTTCACCGCGAGCGCCAGCGAGACGCTCCCGCTTGTTCTCATCGTGCCCGCGCTCATCACCCTTGGATTTGCCGGGGCAGAGGGAAGGAAATGGCTTGTTTTCACGCTGGCCGCATTCGCCTGCACCGGCATCCTTCTCGTTGTCGTTGCAAATACCGAACTCGATCTGAACGCTCAAGACCTTCTGCGGATATATTTTCTGCCGCCCTGGATATTCGCTTCCATCTGGATAGCATATGGGATTGGCGCGGTAAATCTTCTGGCGCTACGGGCGTCGCGCACGATGCGGCGGCATGCATTCCCGGCCGTTCTGCTGGCGGCGCTTTGGCTCTTGTTGCCGATCAGCGCCGCTATCGGCAACTATCGCACGGCAAGCCTGCGCGGACACGATTTTGGAAGAAGATATGGCCAGTTGCTGGTGAACGGTCTTCGCGCGGATACAGTCCTGTTTGCAGGAACTGATTCCGCTTACGCCATACCGATGTACATCAAATGGGTGCAGGGCAGGAGGCCCGATATAACCATTCTCAGCGTCAATAAGCTTTCCGATTTTTCGTACAGGACCGAGGCTGGCCGCAACGCTCCCGAAATGCCGTTTTTGACGGAACAGGATTATGCAGAAGCTTTTTCACAGTATGGCGCCGCACCGAATACTAGCGACGGCATCTATGGAGCCGGAAAGGTGGGACGGCTGAACGCCTACCTGCTGCTCAAGCTGTATCGCAAACTCGCCTCAGAGAGGCCGGTGTATTACGATCAAGGGCTTCCGATTGATTGGATTGCCGACTACGCCGTTCCCTCAGGATTGCTGATGGAATTGAAGGCTTCCAAGATTGAGCGCCTCTCTCCACAGCTTATAGCCTCTGATCGACAGTACTGGCAGACCCTGGAGTCAAATCTTTTTGACAACCCCCATTTCTACCATGATGCCGCCGCCCGGCAGAAATTCTCCAAGTGTCGCTCCAATATCGGGTATTTGTATCTGCGCAGAAAAATGTATTCGGAAGCAGAGAAAGCGCTGGAGCAGGCGATTCGATTCTCCGACAGGAACATCGAGGCGTATGCCTATCTTGCGCTTGTTTACAAGGAGCAGGGAGATCCAGCCAAAGCGGTGAGGGTTTTTGACGAGTATCTGCAGCGCGATACCTGGAATACGAGCGCACACGCCTTCGCACAGTCCCTGAAAAAGTAGCAGACAGAGAGTGTTCGACGATTGGAGCGAGTGGCTTTTGCGATGGGACAGGCCCGAATCTACGGCCGAAAAGATGCGGCCCGTAATCCTTGGGACAGTCCCCATCGCATTATTCGATACCGTACCGTTTAGCGACGAGTTTGTTTGCGCGGACGAGTGAAGGGAACGTGCCGGCGTCAGTCCACCATCCCTGCAGAATTTCATACGTCATGTTTCCCTGCTCGATGTAGGCGTTATTGACGTCGGTTATCTCAAGTTCCCCGCGATCGGAGGGTTTGAGCGTCTTGATGATGTCGAAGACTGCGTTGTCGTACATGTAGATTCCGATAACGGCATATTTCGACTGCGGGTTCTTCGGTTTCTCGTCGATTCTGACGACCTTGTCCCCTGAGAGTACAGCGACTCCAAAGCGCTCAGGATCCGGGACCTCTTTTAGAAAGATCTTGGCCCCCCCGCCCTGCCGCTGAAAATCAAGGACAGCTTTTTTTATGGAACCTTCAATGAGATTATCGCCCAAGACTACGGTAACATCGTCACCGGCCGCGAAATGTTCTGCAAGTCCAAGCGCCTCGGCGATGCCGCCTTCGCCTTCCTGATACGTGTAATTAAAGTGCTTAAGCCCGAATTCCTTGCCATTCCCAAGAAGTCGCAAGAAGTCACCCGCGCTGTTGCCGCCGGTCACCAAAAGGATATCTGTGAAACCCGCTTCCACCAGCGTCTCGATCGGATAGTAGATCATTGGCTTGTTGTAGATCGGAAGCAAGTGCTTGTTGGTCACTTTTGTAAGCGGATACAACCGAGTGCCCAACCCGCCGGCCAGAACAACACCTTTCATGCCTGTCTCCCTCCGGAAATTTTTCAGTCCAGCGCTTTTATAAAACTCGAACCGTAACCCGCCATCTCTCTTATTGATTCGAGCTGGATTTGCGCCTCGTATTCCGAATCATATGGGCCTACGTAAATCCTGTACCACAGGCCCCTCTCGCCAAGATCGGCTTCAAAAATGCCGGCAGGGAAGCCGGCGCCAATCATCTCGTTTCGCGCCTCTGAGGCATCCGCGCGGGTTGTGGTTGAATGCACCTGGATCACATATCGTTTCTCCACCTGCCGCCCCACTTCTTTGACAGGGAGTGGGAGCCCTCTCGTAATTATTGCGTTCTCTCCGGGAGCAGATGGCTCCTTCATGGACGCAGAAACACGCGAATCCAGCGGCGACACAGCGGGAGGAACCGGCTGCGAAAATATTGGCCGTTTCATCGGAGGAGGAGGAGGAGGAGAAGAAGAAGAAGAAGAAGAAGAAGAAGAAACTTCTATTGGCGCATCACTTATTTCGGGGATTCCGACCGGTTCCAGCGGCTGCAGCGGCTGTTCAACCGGAGCCTCGTCCTCGGCGACATGAGCGCCGACGCCTTCTTTGGCCGCAGGTTCCTCGGCAGCGAGAGGCGGAATTGAATCGACCGGCTTCTGCGAACTGATCCGCCCGCCGATAAGCCCCGCTCCCAACGAGAGGAGGAAAACACCTGTGATCAAGCACAATATCTGTACAAGTCTGGAGTTCATGAATATCCTCTACGATCTTCCCGCCCGCTTACCTGCACTTTACCATTTTCGATGTGCGCTGTCAAAGCAGTTTCCGCTCGAATCATTACTGAATCTGCACGTTCGCCTCTATAGGGATATCGACTCTGGTGACCCCCCGGTCCCAGTTGTGTTTGCTCATTATCAGGCCGCTCTTGCGGAGCACGCCGAACATGCGCACGTTCTCGTTCATGATATACCCGACGATTACGCGCACGCCTTGCAGCTTGGCCACGTGCGCAAGATGCCGCAGCACTTCAGTCCCGATCCCCCGTTTCTGGTAGGAATCCTGAACCACGATCGCAAATTCAGCTTCATCGGGATTGTCCTTCTCCAGGGTGTACCTGCCGACCGCAACCATTCGCTCGCGGCCGTCCTCGTCCACCAGCGCAACGATCGCCATCTGCTTCTCATAATCGATGTGCGTCATCTTCTCCAACTGGTCCTTCGGCATGTATTTCAATGTAGAGAAGAAGCGGAAGTAAATGGTCTCCTTCGAAAACGAATTGAATAATTCGATCATCAAGTCTTCGTCGGTCGGCTTGATAGGGCGCAAAGAGATTTCTGTCCCATCGGCAAGCGTCACGCGTCTCTTATATTGTTCAGGATATTCCGAATTCATATCTCAGATTTGACGGCTGCCGGGTTTGGAAAGCGGCAGCCCTTGTTTACAGAGCGGGCAGGAGCGAGGCTCGAATGTCGAGACTTCAAGCTTCGCGAGCGGCTTGAACGGCACCCCGAATTTTATGCCGCCGCCGCTCCTGTCGATAATGGCGCCGACTCCGACGATGACCGCGCCGGCTTTTTCGAGGGCGGACATAACCTCGCGCACTGATCCACCGGTCGTCGTAACGTCCTCGACTACAAGCGCACGCTCATTACCAGCTATGGCAAATCCCCGCCTCAGTTTCATCGATCCGGCCTCGCGCTCGCAGAACATCACGCGCGCTCCCAACTCGCGGCCAACCTCGTGAGCAATGACGATTCCGCCAACAGCGGGCCCGACAACACAGTCGATTTCATCTCCCTGAAACTTTGCCGCGATAGCGGCCCCCAGTTCTCCGGCTGTTTCCGGATACTGCAACACGAGCGCGCACTGCAGGTATCGATCGCTGTGAAGGCCTGAAGTCAACTGAAAATGTCCGGAGAGCAATGCCCCTCTTTTCTCGAACATCTCGAGCACCTGGACCGAAGTGAGTTTCCTATCTGCGCCTGTGGATTTCCGATTCATGCTTTTTCCGCCAATTCGGCAACTATTTTTTCTATTGCTTCAAATGGATCGTCCGCTCTGGTTATGGGACGTCCGACTACTATCCTGGAAGCTCCCAGTGCGACTGCTTCAGAGGGCGTCGTTATTCGGCGCTGATCGTCAGTCGGAGCCCACGCAGGCCGAATGCCGGGTGTGACGACTTCGAGTTCGCTTCCGCAGGCGCTCCTGATGTCGGCCGCTTCCTGCGCCGAGGCCACAACTCCGCCGAGTCCGGCCTCCCGCGCCTGCCGCGCCTTCTCAACAACAAACTCGCGCAGATTATCCGTGGAAATGCCGATTTCCTCCTGCAGAGTGCGAATATCCAGGCTCGTCAGCACGGTCACCGCCAGCACGACGGGAGGTTCCGTCCCCAGCGCCTCCGACGCTTCAAGCGCCGAGGCCGCGGCCGCTCTCATCATGGCGACGCCGCCCAGCGAATGCACGTTGAACATATCTGCGCCAATCTCCACCGCCCGTGCGGAAGCGGCAGCAACCGTAGCCGGAATGTCATGGAATTTCAAATCCAGAAAGACCTTCTTTCCCAACGATTTGATATCCTTCACGATAGCGGGACCGCTCGCTGAAAAGAGCTCCAGCCCGATCTTGTAAAAGAGCACAGCATCTCCCATCTCCTCGACAAAGGTTAGAGCCTGCTCGGCGCGCGCGAAATCAAGCGCAACAATTAGTTTTTCTCTGGGGTCCAGGTTCATCAGATATGATGCTCCCGATGAGCTGATAGACATCGCTCATCTCGTTCTCGATCAGGTACCGCTCGATTCCTTCAATTATTTCAATGGTGATCTTCGGGTTGATAAAATTGGCCGTTCCTACAGCGATCGCGGTTGCGCCCGCTATGAGAAACTCAACCGCGTCCTGCCAGCAGGAAATTCCACCGATACCCACCACCGGAATTTTCACGGTATGGGCTACTTCCCAAACCATCCGCAGCGCAACGGGTTTTATGGCCGGCCCGGAAAGACCGCCCGTAATATTTGCAAGCACGGGCCTGCGGGTGGCGATATCGATGGCCATGCCGGTTATGGTATTGATAAGGGAAACCGCGTCGGCGCCCCCGCGCTCAACCGCCAATGCAATTGCGGTTATATCGGTAACATTGGGAGTCAGTTTGACGATAAGCGGCTTATCCGGCGCCGCGTTCTTTACCGCCTGCGTGATCTCCGCGCAGAGGTTCGGATTCTGGCCGAATGAGATGCCGCCCTGTTTGATGTTCGGGCAGGAAACGTTTAGCTCGATGCCGGCGATTCCCTCCTCGGAATTCAATCGCTTCGCGACCGCAACATAATCATCAATCTCGCGGCCCACGACGTTCGCGATGACTGCGGTTTTTAATTTCCGAATGCGCGGAAGCTTATCGGTAAGAAAGGCATCCAGCCCCACGTTCTGCAACCCGATTGCGTTCAACATGCCCGCGCGCGTTTCAACGATGCGGGGCGGCCGGTTTCCCGCCCAGGGACGACTCGAGACGCCCTTGGTGACAAAGGCGCCGAGGCGCGACAGGTCTATGAAGCGCGAGAACTCGAGCCCATACCCGAACGTGCCCGAGGCGGTCATTACCGGGTTCTTCATGTCGATGCCGCCGACATTTACTCGAAGACTTGGTTTATGCATGCCACATCACTTTTCTAACATCAAAAGCCGGCCCTTCAACGCAGATGCGCGTGAAATGGGCTTTCTGGCCCGGCTCCTTCACCGCGCACACACATGAGATGCAGGCGCCGATACCGCAGGCCATTCGTTCTTCCAGCAAGACTTCGCACGGCAGGTGAAAACGATTGGCGATCCCGTTCAGTGCCGATAAGAGCGGGCGCGGACCGCACGCGAACATTTTCATCGAGGCAAGCCGCCCCTGATTTTGTTCGAGATACTCCAACAACGGCTTCGTGACCAGCCCATGGATGCCGGCGCTGCCGTCGTCGGTGCAGACGGCCGGACAGAGCCCCATTCGCTCGAATCGCTCTATGGTATCACCATTCTCTCCTTCAAGACAAAAAGGAATTCTATCTTTCGAGACAGCGCCCAGAAAAAGCTTGACTTCGCAGCCTCTCCGGCTGAGCTCTTCCGCAAGAAATATGAGTGGCGGCGCTCCAATGCCGCCGCCGACCAGGAGAGCGATTTCAGGAATGGGACCAACGGCAAATCCTTTCCCGAGCGGCCCGACAATATCTATCTTGTCACCGGCGGCATACCGGCTCAATGCTCCGGTACCGGGTCCGCCGGGAATCCGTCTATAAATTATCTCGAATTCCGCCCCAAGCCACGTCACCAGATCAAGCCACGCCTCATTCGCGTCAGCCGGACCTGCTTTATAGGAGGCAATGCTGAAAGGGCGCCGCAGGAACGGACGCCGCTCGAGCAGTTCGATCCCGCGCAGGCGGGGCAGTGTCTTTTCAGAATACTCGAACGAGCGGTACTTCGGATCAGAGACATGCGGGACAGGATCGCACATCACTTGCAGGAACTGGCCGGGCAAAGGCCTCTGCGCATAAGGCGCTTTCACCTTCAGCGAGAAGTGATCGCGAATGAATTCAGCCGAGTCGACGACGGTGCCGTTGAATTGGGAAGGCGGCTGCAGCGGCGCCGCCGCAGGCAGGCATTCCATCAGCGCCAGTATTCTCGCATGATCTTCTCCCGCTGATTCCTCATCGAGGAAGCGAAGAAACGGGAGCGGTTCGATAAAACCGATGCTGCCCGCCTTATCGGAGTATACGATCGTGTCTTTCAGAAAAGGAACGCCTTCAGCCAAACGACGCACGGCAGACGGCTCCGGCAGAATATAAAATTTCCAGATTGCACTCCCCCGCTCCGCCCATGAGAGGTCAGGCTCCGGCAAAGGGCTTCTCTTGCGAGCGACTGCAGCACGTTTGGCCGGCGCCCCCTTGAGGCGCAGACCGGCCTCCGCATCCATATAATGTTTTCGGGCGTAATCGGCGAGAAAGTCGGCAAGCTCTGAGCGGATTCTTCCGCGGGCGGAATTCGGCTTTTTTTTTGTCACTTCGATGGAACCGCCTTCTCTTAGTGGAGGTCGAAGATGAGTTGGTTGCGGAGCAGCTTCAGGCCTTCCTTCAATTTCTCGGCCCGGACGTCGCCCATTCCCTCGACGACGGTCAGCTTCTCACGGGGCGCCTGCACAATTGCTCTGAGATTGCTGAACGTATTCACCAGGTTTTCGATAACCGGCCGCGGAAGCCGGTGGGTTTTCATCAATATGCGATAGCCGCGCGGGATCAGGTACTCATCAACCGCACTGATGTTGAGGCCGAACCCGAGCGCATTCGAGATGTTCCCCAGGTTGAGAAGTTCCATCGACGAGAACTTGCTCAACCGGTTAAGCACTTCCTTCTCGCTGCGAATCTCCTTGTCGCGGAAGTAATCGCGAATCACCATCAGCCCCTCATTCGCGCTCTCTTCGAGCTCCCGCAACTGCATTTCGAGGAGGCGTCCCTCGACACCGAGTTCGACGATATAGTACTTGACCTCTTTTACAATCCTCAGCACCATCTCGGTATGCTGGATCGTGCGTGCAACGTCGTAAATGGTCACCAGGTCTTCCAACTCGCGCACGCTCAGCTCGACCAGCAGGCGGTCGAGCGTCGCCTTGTATTTCTCGAGGGTCTGAAGCGCCTGGCTCGCCTTGTTCAGCAGAGTCGCAATGTTATCCATCACGTGCTTGATCTCGCCGACGTACAACGTGACTGTCGAACGCCGCTGCGAGATCGCTATCACTATCTCCCCCGTTTGACAGGCGAAGCGTTGGGCGGCCCGATGGCGCGTGCCGGTCTCTTCCGAATAGATGGTCTCATCGGGAACAAGAAAAGTGTTGGCGGAAATGATTTTGGTGACATCCTTGTCCACGAAGATTGCGCCGTCCATTTTCGCCAGTTCATAGAGGAGTGTCGGCTGGAAAGGACTGTTGATTTTCACTCCACCCTCGGCCAAGGCGCGAGCCTTCGGGCTGCTGCTGATGACGATTAATCCGCCGGTACTGCCCTGGATGATATAGGAAAGCCCCTCACGAAGCATTGTTCCCGGCGCCACCTTTCGAAGGGCTTCAAGAAATTTCCTGTCTTCGTATAAACTCGCCTTGTCTGTTGGGGTCATATGTTTTGGCTGATCTTTCACTTTCCTTCCGGCCTTGTGTTAGCAGCTTTCCAGGGCGATCATCTCCTCAAATGTCTGGCGGCGGCGAATCACCTTCATCTGCGCGCCGTCAACAAGCACTTCCGCAATGAGCGGACGCGAATTATAATTGGAAGACATCGCCGACCCGTACGCGCCTGCGCTCATGATCGCCAGTGCGTCACCCGGCTTGACCTCGGGCATGCTTCTGCCGCGGGCGAAGAAATCCGCCGATTCACAAATCCCGCCGACCACATCGGCTACTATCATCGCGCGCTCCTCTCCCGCTTCGTGGATCGGAAGAATGCGATGGTACGCACCGTACACGCTGGGTCTGATCAGGTCGTTCATGGCGGCATCAACAACAATGAATATCTTGTTCGGCGTTACTTTCACATGCAACACCTTCGTGACCAAAATTCCGGCATTGCCCACAAGCACGCGGCCCGGCTCAACTATCAAGGTGCAGCCCGACTCCGCAATCAACGGATGGATGGCCTCCGCATATTCCTCCAAGGAAGGCGGCTGCTCTCCATCATATGTGATCCCGATACCGCCGCCCATATCAATGTATCGCAGCTTGACCCCTTCATTTTTCAATTGGGCCACCAGCGCCACAACTCGCTCCAGGCTCTCGACAAACGGCGACAGTTGAATGATCTGAGACCCAATGTGCTTGTGGATGCCAACGACGTCCACGTTCCGCAATAAAAGAACCTTCCGGTAATATTCGAGCGCCTGTTCTATCGGGATGCCGAACTTGTTCTCGCGTAACCCGGTGGAAATATACGGATGCGTTCGAGGATCGATGTCGGGGTTGACCCGCAGGGCGATCTTTGCCCGACGGCCCATCTCTCCCGCGATGCCATCGAGCAAATACAGTTCACTTTCTGAATCGACGTTGAACATCAAAATGTCATGCTCAAGGGCAGACCTTATTTCCTCAGCCGTCTTCCCGTTCCCGTTGAAAACTATTTTCGACGCCGGAATTCCACCTCGAAGCGCACGGAAAAGCTCGCCGCCTGACACCACGTCGGCGCCGGCGCCTTCGCCGGCCAACAGGGAACAAATCGCCATCGATGAATTGGCTTTCATCGCGTAACAAATCACATGTTCGATGCGGGCGAGAGATTGGTCCAGATGCCGATAATGGCGCAACAGTGTGTTTTTGCTGTAAAGATAAAACGGGCTTCCAACGCGATCGAGGATTGAGGGGATCGGCAGGTCTTCGCAGTGCAGAATTCCATCTTTGTACGCGAACAGGTTCATCGGAGCCACCGCGTTGCAATTCAAAATCAGACAAGGAGATAGGTTTTCCAACCGCCACTCGGCTGCCGTGCCATCTTCATCCTAACTCCTTTGGCGATTTATACTAACACACATTTACGGACGGTGTCAATGATAAATTTGTTCTATGCAGGAAAAACCTTCCCTTTCCACTCGCCCAAAGGAGAATCGATCCCCGCATGGAAAGCGTAAGCCATTAGTTCTAAAAAGGTTAAATCTGCTGAATGGAAACAGAAAAGCCTGGCAGGTTACTGATCTGAAGCGCCTATTCGAGATCGCTCGAAGCTCGCGGCGGCGGCGGAATGGCCGAATGCTGCCGCCGAAGCGCCTGCAGTTCTTCCCTTATTTTCGGGTCGTCTCCCATGAGGTCAAGTGCAATCGAATAATGAACCGCCGCCTCCGTTACCCGCCCAAGTTGTGAATAGCAGCGTGCGAGATTCACGTGAGTCTGGGGCAAATCATCCCGCAATGCCAGAGCCTTCTGAAGGGCTTCCACCGATTCCTCGGCTTGCCCCAGCTTCATGTACTCAAGCGCCAGGTTATTCCAGGCGACGTAACTTGTAGGTGATAATTGTGCGGTTTTCGACCATAACAATACGGGGTGTCTCCAATCAATATTCCGCCTGATCGCCAAGGTCATCAGCAGGAACAGCAGCACGACGACAGCCGAAACCGAAAGGCGCCTGTAGCGCAAAGGAATTCCGGCGGCCGCCTGCACCGCCGTCGCCGCGACAATACAGAATCCAATAGACGGGCCATAGAGGAACCTGTCAGCCACAATCGCGTTAACGGGAATGATATTTGAAACGGGCGCCATCGCCGCAGCAAACCAGTAAATCCCGAAAGAAACCAGCGGGACTCGCCTATACAGGAAGTAAGCCATAAGGATAACCGCCGTCACCAGGAAGAGGCTGAAGAGGATGCCGGCGTCAAAGAAGGTCTGGGGCGGTTCGAAATGACGCGAAAGCGACAACTCCACCGGGACAAAGAGCAGCCTCATGTAAACCGCCGCCGCGCGCAGCATGGCGAGAAAAGTCGTGTAGCTGCTTCCTCCATGATACTCCACCTGCCCAACCCTTCCCAGCACCTCCGCCCGCAATATCAGGTACGCCGCCGCAACTGCGACAAACGGCAGATACAACTTCAGACGCCTTTTCAGTTCGCGCCTGCCGTGCACGTACAGATCGTGGCCCAGCAAGAGTGCCGGCAGCGGCAGCGCCATTTCCTTTCCCAAGAGAGCGAGCAAGTATGCGCCGACCGCGCCGGCCAGCAACAGCCATCTTCCTGGCCCCTTCGCCTCATCGATGCCTGCATACATCAGGTACGAGAGCAAAAAGAAAAACAAAAAAAGCACATTTCCGCGTCCCGAAATCCAGGTTACCGCCTCCGTATGCACCGGATGCACTGCAAACACCAAGGCGCCCAGAACTGAAGGCAGTTCCGCGAGACCGATCCGCCGCAGCACCAGGAACAACAGGAAGGCGTTCAAAATATGAAACAAAACGTTCACCGCACGGAAGCCCGCCGGCTCCAGCCCGTGGGCGGCATAATTCAAGGCAAAACTGAAGGATGCAAGCGGTCGAAAGACATGGTAACTGACCGGCTGAGAAAAAGCCTCGGGCGAGAACAAGAACTTCGATAACGGTGTGAGCGTGCGGATCGCGTGATTGTTGCAGATGAAAGCATAATCGTCGTAGACAAAATCAGCCGTCAAAGAATTCATGTAAACCAGAGAGACTGCTCCGGCGAGCAGGCAGAAGATAAGGGTCCAGTGAATTTTATGCATGAAAATGTTTACGGAAGGTGCGTGTGGGAAGCGGTTTCATTCTGTGGCTATTTTATCAAAGCCGTGAAACCACCGTCAAGAAAGGAGGGGACTCTCGATCAAGCTTCTTTTGTTGTGACGTTTCGCATCCCCTCTTGAGGCCCTGCTCACTTCCAAAAAGTGTTTGAGCAGAGAATTCAACTCCGGCAAAAAATCTCAATGCTCATGGTCATCCGTCTCCTGCTCGTGCGAATGGTCCCGCTCGGGAACGGGTTCCTGTTGCGACGGCGCCGCGGGCTGTTGCTCGGAAGGCTGCTGCTCAGAAGGCTGCCGCCCGGGCTCTTCTTCATGCTCGTGCTCTCCGACCGGCAGGCCTATTTTCCACAAGCCCCTCTCCTTCAGCATCTCTTCATAGTTCCCCTTCTGATCGGGATCGCCCAGAACCCGCATATAATAGACGATCTTCCACTGGACATCATCATCTATCAGCTTCGCCCATCCCGGCATTCCGGTGTAGCGTATGCCGTTGTCGGTGATCCATTTCAACTGTTCGTCGGAATACGCCTGCACCACGTCATCCGTCAGGTCAGTCACTTGAGGATGGAATGACTCGGCTAACAAGGAATCCGCATCACCGCTCAGATCGTGGCAGACAGCACAGTGATGGTTAAAATGTTCGCCGCCCTCAAGAAGCGCTTCCCGGGTCTTTTCGGGTGGAGGCAGGACTTCCCGGGCTTCGGGTATAAACCAGAGCTTCACTTGATTGATAACGGCGGACTGGTAGGCCGGTGGTTCCTCTATTGCGCCGCCTCGAATCGAATCGATGCCAAAAATAATCACCACAATGACAACAATCAGAATCGCCGCCAAAAATCCCCATAAGAACCTCATACGCGCTCCCTCCCGAACCATTCCAACCCGGTTGCATAGAGTATTAACATCTTTTTACAGAATCGCTAGGTTTTGCGGTTCCGAAGGACCACAAAAAGGAATATAGACATGATCAAAAAGCCGATGACGCCCTCCAGTCTCACCAGCAAATCGCCTGGCTTCGTCGCTGCCTCCAGATCAGTCAGACCGGCCGAAAAGAATATGTACATACTCTTCGCCACGCACCCCGCGAACCGACAAATTGCCCATTCACCGTTTCCGCCCATACCGGCAGCCGCGGCTGAAGTCATTTCGCCTACAAGAAAAAATATGGCAGCGAAAATAAGAATAATGAACACGGCTGACAGCGCAATATTTCCGATTTTCCGGCCATACCCGCTGAGCCATGCGCCAAACACGAGTTCCAAATAGCGGCGAAGCGAAAATAGCAGGCGTGCTTTTCGACGGCATTCGTGCGCCGAGAATGCAAAATCGTTTGCAAGACGCTTGTTTGATTCTGTTCGGGCAGCCTGTTCCAGAATTTCCAGGGCGGCCGCCGCGCTCCGTTGCGCCCCGGGATCGCGAGCCTCGATTTCGTCGGCGCAGGTGTAGCGCTTTCTTAGGTAAAGGAAATATCGGATGGAAGGCCATGCGGCTCGGTCGGCCCGAAACTGCGACTGCATCTGAAAATCGCCGAACAGCGTGTGCCGCAGATCGACGCGTTCGAATGAGCAAGCCCCTGAAAAACGCGCCCGCTGAAAGCTGATCGGTCTGCCGGATTTGCCGGCAAAGCGTGCGTGCGAGAAATCCGCCTCCGCGAGAAACTTCGCGCCATCAAAACTCGCTCCGTAATCCAACCGGACTTTACTGAATGAGGCGGAATCGCAAAACTGGACATCGTCAAAGAGTGGAGGATACTCCATTGAAAATGTGGCGCCGTCAAACTCCGCCTTCCCATTGAATTCAGCCCCTGCAAATGTGGTGGACGCGCCGGAGAAGACGGTTTCACGGAAATCGGCAGATGCGAGATGAAACTGCATTTTTGAGAAATCGCTCTGCTCGGCTGAGAATAGAGCGGGATGAAAACTGATCTTTGAGCACGTGCATTTCGCATCGGAGAATGAGGCTGTCTCGCCGGCAAACTGAGTCCCGTGAAAAACGACTTCCTCTCCGCCAAAGTGCGCTCTGCTGAAACTGCACCCGCCGCCCGAGAAGCGGCACTCGGCGAAGACAGTCTTGTTCCCGAGAAAACAAGCCTTCTCAAATCGAGCGACTCCTCGCGAGAATCTTGTCTCCTGAAAATTGACCTCTCTCCCGGTAAATCGGGACTCGCTGAAATCGATGTCGCACAAAAATTGCAACCATTTGAAATTTGTCATTTCACCGTCGAAATAGCACCGCGAAAAGTCGGCGCGGCGTCCGGAAAAAATGCCTTCGGTGAAGTATGTCCCCATGCCCTCAAAACAAGCTCCGCTGAAATCGGCGGCCGCTTCAAAGCTGACTCCATTAAAGTTCGTCGTCTCGCTCCGGAAAGAAGCGCGGCTGAATTCGGCGGTCGAGCCGGAGAAAATGGCGTGCGAAAAAAAAAGCGTCCCGCATTCGAAGGTCGAATCGCTAAAATCGGCTCTTCCTCGAAACTCGGCCCCGCTGAAATCAACCGACGTCCCGCCGAATCGAGTTGATCGGAATGAGGCGTCTCCCAAAAATACGGCTTTCGAAAAGTCCGCGTCGGCGCCAAAATTTTGTCCTCTGAAATCTGACGCCCCTTCAGGAAACACAAAGCCGGAGAAATTATAATTGCCGCTGTTCAGCCGTGCATGAACCAGCGCCAAAAACTGAGCGACATCCTTCCTCGCGTCGGGATCGTGCAGTATGCATACGTCTTTCGGTTCTTCCCCTTGGGGGAGGCACGAAAGCGGTACGGCATTCCGGCAGTATCTGCATTTTTTTGAACTCATTGCAGGATGTCCTTACCCCCAGCGTGTCCTTTTTAGAAGAAATGTGAAACACCCGGAGTTTCCGCGGCCCGCGAGCAACGCCGAAAGAGCCGGCCGCCGGCAAATCCTCTCGACGAATCAGGGGTGAGATGTTATACTGAAGGCGCTTTGCCGGGAAGGTTAATCGTGGGCCTTGGGTGACGCCGGCGACAACTCGCGAAGCGATAACAACATCGTCAAGAACAAGAAGGTGACGCCATGACTTTCGATGTACTGATCAAGCACGGAAACGTTATCGATGGCAGTGGGAAGGCGGCATTTCGGGCGGACGTCGGGATTTCCGGCGACAGAATAGCGGACGTCGGCGATCTCGCAGGCGCTCAGGCCGATCGCGTAATCGATGCCTCCGGCATGGTGGTAACCCCGGGATTTATCGATATCCATTCCCATTTCGATTGGCCGATCCTCGACCCCGACCACAGCGACCTCCTCAGTCCGTTGCTCAAGCAGGGCGTCACCACGATGGTCACCGGCAATTGCGGTTTCTCGCCGGCGCCGCTGTCGAGCCGGTTCAAAGAGATCGCGATGAGGCGCGCCATCTCGCTACTGCTCGGAGACATGCCGGCCGGAAAAAACCTGGATGAAGTTTTCCCGTGGCACTCGATGGGGCAGTTTCTCGATCATATCGACAGGCAGGGCGTCTCCTTCAATGTAGCTGAACTTGTAGGACACGCAGCGCTTCATTTCGCGGTTAAAGGGGAGGATACGGCGCCGCCGAACAAGGAAGAACTCGAAAAAATGAAGCAACTGGTGCGCCGGAGCCTCGAGGAGGGAGCTTTCGGCATCTCGACAGGCCTTGGGTACTCGCCCGGCATCTTCAGTCCGCAGGAGGAAGTTATCGAGTTCGCAAAAATCGTGAAAGAATACAACGCGATGTTCCCGTCGCACCTGCAGGCCTACAGTTGGGTTTCGCCGGCATACGAAGAAATCGGAGGCGAGCCGCATAACCTGCGCTCGGTGAAAGATTTCATCAAGGTGGGCGAATTGACGGGCCAGCCGCTGCAGATTTCACACCTGATCTTTGTCGGGCAGAATACATGGCAATCGACGACCGATGCCGTCATCAACGAGATCGAAGCGGCCGTTAAGCGGGGAATCGACGTCGGCTTCGATGCCTACGCCTACACCGTCGGCATCTCCACCATCGCCGTCATTTTCCCGGCATGGGCGCTGCCCGATTTGGTGAATAATCTGAAGAACCCCCAGACAAGGGAGCGGATTCGCGCGGAAATGGACACGGCAAAGGTGCTGCTTCAATTCGACTACGACGACCTGGTGCTCATGTGGGGCGGTGTTCCGAGCCTGGAAAAATATGAAGGGAAAAATGTTCGCGAAATCGCCGAGATGCGAAATGAAGACCCATTCGATGCTTATTGCTATCTGGTCGTGGAAAGCAAGGTGCTGGCGCGCATTTTCCTCGCGCAGTACAGCGGAAACAAGCGTGATGAGGCCGTCCTGCGGCGTGTGCTGGCGCATCCGCTGAATTCGTTTGAGACTGATTGCATGATCACGCGCAAGGGGTGGCAATATCCGAACTCATGGGGAAATTATCCGCGCATCCTCGGACATTACGTGCGCGAATTGAAGCTGATGTCGCTCGAAGAGGCTGTTCGCAAAATGACCTCGCTGCCGGCTGCTCGGACCGGGTTGAAGGACCGCGGCCTGCTGAAGAAGGCTTATGCGGCTGACGTGGTCGCGTTCGATCCGAAGACTGTCATCGATCATGCGACCCTGAAGAATCCGACGGCAGAGTCGGAGGGAATCAAATACGTGCTGCTGAACGGGCACGTCGTGGTGGATAACGGCACATACAAATCGCGGCAACTCCATGGCAAAGTTTTGCGCAGAAGCTAAACCCTGAAATTGCCGCTCGCGTGAACATCTTCTATCTCACAACGCGGCATAGCCAAGCTTTTCCGGAAAGAAAAGAGGCTTCCCATGAAAGAACAGATTCACGAGGCGTTAGGACTATTCACCTACGGCATCTATATCCTCACGAGCCAAAAGGGAGACGAAAAACACGGCATGATCGTGTCGTGGGTGTCCCAAATTTCGCACGATCCGCCGCTCGTAATGGCCGCCATTCGCAAGAATCGTCGAATGCATCCCATTGTGGAAGAAGCCGGCTCTTTCGTTCTGCACGTGCTTGACAAGGACGCGAAACAGATTGTCAGCCGCTTCAAATATCCTTCACCGGCAGAGAGATTTGCCGGCGTCGAGTGCGCCACAGGAGCGACCGGCGCGCCGATAATAAAGAACGTACCGGCTTACGCGGAATGCCGCCTGCGGCAAACGTTTGATACCGGCGATCACACCCTATTTATCGGCGAGGTTGTCTCCGCCGGCGTGTCCGGTAAAGGCGCCCCCATGACCGGCTGGGATTATGGAAAGATTTATCAGGGCGATTCCTGAAATATGAACGCCCAATTCTCCCTTTCCCGAATGCTCCGATCAGTTAATCTTAAGGTGCTCCATGCGCACAAGTGAATTGGTTGAACAGGTTGAGAAAACGACTGAGGCAATGGCGGATGAAGTCGTTGATTTCTTGATTCAACTGGTGAAAGCGCAATCATTCAATCCGCCCGGCGATACCACACCGGCCGCAAACGTCGTCCGCGAAGCCGCGTCACAGATGAAGGGAGACCTCGAAATCCATGCCTTCGACGATCTGAAACCCAACATCGTGTTGCGGGTCGGGAGGCGCGGCGGCAAGTCGCTTTGCTTCAATTCTCACATGGACACTGTTCCGGTGGGCGACAGCAGTCGCTGGAAATTCGACCCGTTCGGCGGCGAGATCGCAGGCGGCAATGTCTATGGCCGCGGCAGTGCCGACGCCAAAGGATGCGCCGCCGCCATGCTGATGGCTGCGCTCGTTCTCGAAAGGATGAAACTTGATTTGAACGGAGAACTCGATATCGCGATAGTCAGCGATGAAGAGACCGGCGGAGCGCTCGGGACGCAGTACCTCCTGGAAAAGGAAATACTAAAGCCGGATTTTGCCGTCATTGGAGAGATAACTTCAAATCGGGTCGCGATTGCCGAGAAGGGGCTGCTGGTGTTTACCCTGAACACCCACGGGCGCACAGCGCATGCGAGCACGCCGTGGGAAGGCGTCAGCGCGATCCGTCAAATGCTCAAGCTGGCGCGCGAGATCGAGGAAGCCCTCGAGTCATCGTTCAAAAACAAGCGACATCCATTGACGCCGCCGCCATCGTTCAATTTCGGGATCATCGAGGGCGGCATCGCGATTAATGTCGTGCCTGATAATTGCAGGCTCACCCTCGACCGCCGCTGTATCCCGGGTGAATCGCTCGAGGAGGCCGAGCGGGAAATCGGCGGCATACTGCAACGACTCAAAGCACAAGACCCTTCCTTCGAAGCCGACTATACGATTCTGCATCGCGCAAATGCCTTCGAAACGCCCGCGGACAGCCCTCTCGTTAAATCCGCCGGATACGTCTGCAGTCTTCTCGACCTTAACCCTGAGCCGATCGGCTATCAACAGGTAAGTGACGGACGCTTCTTCGCCGACCGCGGAATTCTCACGATGCTGCTCGGGCCGGGAGTAGCCGAGCTCGCGCATACACCTGATGAGCATGTGCCGGTCAATGCGATTATTGAGGCAACGAAACTGTACGCGCTTCTTGCGATCGAGTTGCTCGGCTCTTGAGGAGATCATTCCAACTGCATCGCCAGAATCTGAATCAACCGGATTAGCGGCGAAGGGAAAATTCCGACTAGCACCAGAAGGAATGCAAGCGCTGCGAGCGCAAAACCGGCACAAATTGAAAACGAAGGAAGAACTTCGCGCGTCTCTTCCGGCAACAACACGTATTCTTCTCCCGGTCTCGAGTACAGATAAACAACCACTCGAAGATAATAAAACACGTTGATTGCACTGCTTATGATAAGCGCGATAATCAACAGCCAGAGCCGGGCGCCGACAGCGGCCGAAACCAAAAGGAACTTCCCGATAAATCCCGCAGTTATCGGAATCCCCGCCAGAGATAGGAGCGCTCCGGTCATCAGCGCCGACAGCCAAAAATGCTGATACGCGAGCCCGCGATATTCCGAAAGCTCATCATAATCCCTCTCTTTCGCGGAAAGCACGCTTATCACTCCAAACGCGCTTAAAGTGGCGATAAAATATACGATCAGATAAAAGCTGATCGCAAAAATCGCTGCGTTTCCGCTCGCCAGCAAGGCCACCAGCATGTACCCCATATGAGAAATCGATGAGTATGCCAGCAGCCGCTTGACGTTCCGCTGCAAGAGCGCCAGTATATTGCCCGCGAGCATTGAGGCGACTGCGATGATCGACAGCATCATGAAAAGAGAGTCGAACCGCTCGCTCCCCACTATGGAGAAGTACCGCAACAGCAGCGCCACAATGGAACCTTTCGAGGCAGTGGCAATGAATCCCGCAACCGGCGAAGGAGCACCCTGATACACATCCGGCGTCCACAAATGGAACGGCACGACCGCGAGTTTGAATCCAATGCCGATAAGCAACAGGACCGAGCCCGCCAGCAGCAACGCATCCAACCTTTCCGACATCGTTATTGCATCCGCAATGCCGCGAAAGCTCATCGTGCCGACATCCGCGTAGATCAACGCCATGCCGAACAACAGAAAAGCAACCGATGTTGACGCCAGAATCAGATATTTAATCGCGGCTTCAAAGTGCAGATTAATCGACCGCAGGTAGGCGATCAGAACATACAGCGCCACGCTCAGCAATTCCAGTCCGAGAAAAAGAGATGCAAAATGCGCGCTCGAGACAATAATTGAGGCACCCAGCGTCCCAATCAGCAGCAAAACATAAAACTCTTCTTTCTTTGTCTCTCGTCCCTCGATATATTCGTATGAAAGACCCGCCACTACCGCAGTCGTAAGAAGAAAGAGGCCCATATAGAAGAGCGCGAACCCGTCAACTGTCAGGAGGGGACAAACACGGGCAGATCCCCAAAATAATGATACCGGCAGCAGAGCGAAACACACGAGCAACGCTCCCAGCGTCAAGCCGAACGTCAACCGGTGAGAACGCCGGAACGGAATCACCAGCATGATCGTCGCCGCTGATACGCTCAACGCGATCAGTGGCAGCAGCGTTACAATGTCATTTATCGTCATTGAAAGGCCTTTGCCGGAGGCAACCTGTCTTCAGCAACGGGATCAGGGACTGCTGCGGCTGAATCTCTGTGAGAATCCCGCTGACTCTTTTTCGCCGTACCCGCACGAAGCGCTTCCAGTGCGGGCCCAGCCGCACGAAATACAGGCTGGGGAAACAACCCGATCCAAATGAGCCCGGCCATAAAAAGCCCAAAGACGGTCATCTCGCGAATACTGGTTCTCGGCAAATCCCACTGCCGGATAACCGATCCGTGAAACGCGCGCTGCACCAGCCATAAGGAGTACACAGCCGAGAAAACAAGACCCAACGCGGAAAGAATGGCAAGAGTGGGATTCACCTGGTATGTTCCCAACAGTACGAGGAATTCGCCCACGAAGTTGGCAAGTCCGGGCAAACCAAGCGATGCCAGCGCGAAAAACGTGCCTGCCCCCCCCATTTTCGGAAGGACATCCCACAGGCCGCCCATTACGCCGAGATCGCGCGTGTGTATCCGCTCCTGAAGCGCGCCAACCAGAATAAACAGTGCGCTCGTGCTCAAACCATGAGCGAGTATGACAATAACCACGCCCTGCAGGGCCAGCTCGTTCCAGGCAGCAATACCGAGCAGGATAAAGCCCATGTGGCTCACACTCGAAAAAGCGACATACCGCTTTAGATCGGTTTGTGCGAACGCGAGCGCCGCTCCATATAGAATCCCAACAACGGCGAGAACAAATGCGGCGGTCATGAATTCGGCTGCGATTCCGGGAAAGAATGGGACCAAAAAACGCAAGAATCCGTAAGCTCCCGTCTTTAACATCAGTCCGGAAAGAATAACGCTTCCCGCCGTCGGCGCTTCCGTATGAGCGTCCGGCAACCACACATGCAACGGAACAACAGGAAGCTTGACCGCGAAGGCGGCGAAAAAGCCAAGCATAAGCCAAACGGCATGCGGCTTCCTCTCGACTGCAACCTGCAGCAATTCTCTGTAATCGAAGCTGTAGACTCCTCCGCCTTCCGCATAAAGAAAATACAGCGCGAGAATCGATACCAGCATCAGGAGGCCGCTGGCCTGTGTGAAAATGAAAAACTTCAGCCCGGCCCGAACTCGATTTTCATGTCCCCACAGAATGATGAGGAAATACATCGGGACAAGCATCAATTCCCAGAAAAAATAAAAGAGGAATAAGTCCAGCGCGGTAAACACGCCGATAATGCCGGCGAGCGTGAGAAGCAAATTGAAATGGAAGAAGCCGACTCGATGTCGTATTTCGGTCCAGGAGGCCGCCACCGCCGCGCCACCCAGAAACAGCGTGAGCGTCACGAGAATCAGGCTCAGCCCATCCGCGGCGAGATGGAACGATGCGCCTATCTGCGGAATCCATCGCCAATTTATTTCCGCGAGCACAGTTGGATCGAGAGAAGGCGAAATGGGATGCCGAGCCCAAAGGAAAACCACGAGCGCAAAGTCGACTGCAAGCGCCGCGAGCGCAATCCACCGGCTCGCCTGCGAGCTCCATCGACTCACCAACCACGAGAGCGCGGCGCCGGCGAGTAACACTATCAACAGCCATGCCAGAATCATGAGAAGATTATCACCGCCAGAAAAACGATTGCGCCGATCACTATGCTCATCGCATACCAGCGCAGGTTTCCGTTCTGCGTGAGGGAGAGCAACCCGTGCACATTCTCCATAACGGCGGCAACTCCGTCATAGAAACGATCAATAACATCATTCCTGTTCCTGCGCGTCGCCCGGACATACGGCCGGATGAATACCCGCTCGTAAAGCCAATCGAAACCCCATCCGGAAAACCAGAACCGATGCACAAGCGAGCCCGCCCTTGTTGAAATGATGGCATTCACGTACTCACGCTTGGCCAGGAAGAACAGCCATGCCGCAAAAATCCCCAAGATGCCCGCCGCAACCGAAACTGCTCCGGTTATTGATTCCACTGAAACCGAGGGCTGACTCGCGGGCATTGGAGGAAATGAGGAAGCCAAAAAATTGGAAAGGATCGGCGATCCGAAAAAGGCATGGGGCCAATCGAGAACCGCGGTCAGGAAACAAAATGTTGCAAGCACAGCAAGCGGCATCCCCATATAGAAGCCGGCTCGCCTCGCCGGTTCCGCTTTGGTCTCCCGGAAGAAGACCAGGAATAGCATCCGAAAACTGTACAACGAAGTGATGAAGACTCCGAGCAGTGCGGCTCCCCAGAGGATCGGGCCTCCGTTGGGAAGGTTCCACACGCTATACATGATCAGATCCTTGCTCGCAAAACCGGCTGTCGGCGGAATTCCCGATGTCGTCAATGCGCCAATCAGAAAGGTCCAGAAGACGAGCGGAATCTTGTTTCGCAGCCCCCCCATCTTGAAGATGCTGGTCTCGTGATGGACCGCCAGAATGACGACGCCCGCGCACAAGAACAGGAGCGCCTTGAAGAAAGCATGCGTCAGAAAATGAAAGATGGCCGCCGCCCACGCCCCCGCTCCGAGCGCAAGGAACATGTAGCCCATCTGACTGATCGTGGAATACGCGAGCACCCGCTTAAGGTCTTCCTGCACCAGAGCGCTGCACCCTGCCATCAATACCGTCGCGATTGCAAGAATCAAGATGAGCTGCTGAATCGAAGGCGCCAGCACAAAGAGCCCGTTCATTCGCGCCACCAGGTATACGCCTGCGGCAACCATGGTGGCGGCATGAATCAATGCGCTGACGGGAGTCGGGCCCGCCATCGCGTCCGGCAGCCACACCTGCAGCGGAAGCTGAGCGGATTTGCCGATCGCTCCAATCAATAGGAGGAGCGCCGCCCACAGCGCGACCGCCGAATTTGGCGTCCACTGCAGCCCCGCGCGCTCCATCGCCTCCCGAATGTCCAGCGTTGCCAGACTCGTAAAAATGACAAACAGAGCGATGAGAAAAGCGACATCGCCGATTCGCGTAACGACAAAAGCCTTTATGGCCGCTTTTCCGTTTTCGGAATTTCTGTACCAGAACCCGATAAGCAGGTAACTGCACAGGCCGACGCCCTCCCAGCCGAGCAGCAGAAAGAGCAGGTTGTCCGCAAGTACCAGGATGAGCATCGAGGCAACGAACAGATTCATGTAAGCGAAAAAACGGCTGAACCCGTCATCATCATGCATGAAATCAGTCGAATAGAAATGGATGAAATAGCCGACAAACGTAACAACGAATATCATGACCAGAGAAAGCGCATCGAGATGCAGGCCGAAATCAGCCCGGAAATCGCCCACCAGCATCCACGTCCAGAGCGTTTGCGTGAACCGGAAATCCGGCGGGGGCGTGTTTATGAACTCCAATCCTATAAGTATTGTCAGTATCGCAGAAAGCCCCACCGAGCCTACGCCGATTATCGCCGTCATGCGCCGCGGCATCCGCGCGCCCGCTACCGCCAGCAGGAAAAAGGTCGCCAGCGGCAATGCCGGCACCAGCCACAGAACCTTTAGCATGTTATCCCTGCATCCTGGTCAGTTGATCGATATTAAGTGTCTTGAATTCATGAAACATAAGAAGCGCCAGCGCGAGCCCGACTGCAACTTCCGCCGCCGCCATGGTTAGTATGAAGAAAAACATTACCTGCCCGTCCGGCTGGTTCCAATGGTATCCCGCCACGATAAAGGCCAGGCCGGACGCGTTCAGCAATATCTCGATCGAGAGGAGAATGAACAGGATATTGCGCCGTATCAGGATGCCGACGAGACCGATGACGAATAAGACAGCGGCAAGAAGAAGGCCGGCTTCAAGCGGTATGGACACCATTTATTTCTTCGCCTCCCTTGGATTAATCGCATATGGCCCCAGGTGATATGCGCCAAGCAGTCCGGCCAGCAGGAGCAGCGACGCCATTTCGACTCCAAGCACGTACGGCCCGAACAGCGCGATGCCCACTCGTTTTGCGTCCACAATCTCGCGCACTCCAACGCCGGGACTATGTTGAAAGAAGGTGAAAACGAATTCTCCAATGAGGATGAGCGCCAGGAACACGGGAAACACCCATTGTCGCGGCTGAAACGACGGCTTTTCGTATTCCGTCATATGCGGCCCCAGGTTCAGAATCATGATGGCGAACACGAACAAAACCATGATTGCGCCCGCGTTGATGATGATCACCAGCATCGCCGCGAATGGGGCACCGAGGATATAAAAAATGAGAGAAGTCGCCAAAAGCGAAACGATGAAGAACAAGAGCGCATGCACCGCATTCAGACTGGTGATGACGAATAACGTCGATAAGATGCCCACCGCAGCCGTAACATAAAACGTCGTGTTCATTTCTCATCCTTCCTTCAGGGCATCAATTCGCGCACATCGACCGGCGGTTCTTCGCCTTCGGCTTCGCCTTTGTCTTTTCCGCCAATCGCCAGTCCCGCGACCCTGTAGAAATTGTAGCCGGGATATTTGCCTGTCCCGCTGATCAGCAGGTCTTCCTTCTCATAAACCAGGCTCTCCCTGCGATACTCGCTCATCTCAAAGTCAGGAGTCAATTGAATCGCATACGTGGGACATGCCTCCTCACAGAAACCGCAGAAGATACACCGCGAGAAATTGATTCGGAAAAACGAGGGGTAGCGCCTGCCGTGCTCGTCCTCGGCTGATTGAAGCGCGATACAATCCACCGGACACGCAACGGCGCATAAATAGCAGGCGACGCATCGTTCCTCTCCGTCCGGATCGCGCGACAAAATGATGCGCCCCCGCCACCGCGGCGGGATCGACGGCTTCTCCTCGGGATACAGGACCGTCTCGCGCTTGCGAAACATGTGCGAGAAAACGATCGCCATCGCCTTCAGCAAGCTGAACATTAATCCTCCTATCCGCGCGCCAGCAGGACCGCCCCCGTTATCACCAGGTTCAACAGCGCCAGCGGAAGCATCACCTTCCAGCCGATCGCCATGAGCTGGTCGTACCGGGGACGCGGCAGAGTACCTCTCAGCAGAATGAAAATACAGATGAAAAAGAACGTCTTGAGCGCGAACCAGACGATGCCCGGAAAGAGCGGCCCGAGCCATCCCCCGAAAAACAGGGTCGTCAGCAACGCCGATATCAAGGTAATCCCGATGTATTCCCCAACGAAGAACATCCCGAATTTCATTCCCGAATATTCGGCGTGATATCCCGCAATCAACTCGTTCTCCGCTTCCGGCAGATCAAAAGGCAGCCGCCGCGTCTCGGCAACTCCTGCTACAAAAAATACGATGAACCCCAACACTTGCGGAATGCAAAACCACACCTCCTCTTGAGCTTCGACTATGTCGGTTATATTGAATGAGCCCGCCAGCATCACCACGCCCATGAGCGAAAGCCCCATGAAGACTTCGTAACTCAGCATTTGCGCCGCCGCGCGAAGACCCCCAAGAAGAGCGTACTTATTATTCGAAGACCAGCCACCCAGCGACGGGCTGTATACCCCCATCGAAGACATCGCCAGAAAGAATAACAATCCGACTCCCATATCGACAACGGTTATTCCCGGCGAAACAACAATAATGGCAAAAGCCATCAGCGTGGTAATCACAATGATTGCCGGGGCAATAACGAAAACCGGTCTATCGGCGAATGGAGGAATCCAATCCTCCTTCATGAATATCTTGATTATGTCGGCTACCACCTGAAGCGAGCCGAACGCGCCGACACGGTTCGGGCCGTATCGGTCCTGCCATAAGGCCAGCAGCCGCCGCTCAAGCCAGATCAGACCTGAGGCGATCGTGAACGCCCCGAACAGGATGCCGAAGACAATGATGATCGATCTAGCCGTCTCCAACATTGGCCGAAACCTTTTTCATTTTTTTCAATTCATACCAAAACGGTGAACGATCCCATGGCACACCCGACAGACCTGCAGGCAATGCGGCAACCCCCGGCGGCAAAGAGGGATCGACTTTGAGGAACAGCCTGTGGCTCTTGCCCGATATCTCCAGCTCGAGCGCGTCGCCGTCAGTCAGCCGTTGGGCTTCCGCATCCGCTTGATTCAGCGCGACATAAGGCGCCGGCGAAAGCTGCGCTATTCCGGCGGCGCGGCTGCTCAGCTCTTCCGATCCGAAAACATGATACGCCGGCACAACCAACACTTCGCCAGAACGAACTTTGAGTGCGGCGGGAACTCGACCTGGAAGAGTGATTGACTTGTCTCTCGCCGGTTCAATAAGCCGTTTCCCCGGGTCTCCTCCCGCCAACTCCCCATTAACCTCGCTTTGAAATTTGGTGACCGACTGGATCGAATTCCAGTACGGCGCCCAGAAATGGGCGATCAAAGAGGAAGGCGGCTGACTCTGATATCCTTCCATCGTAAAAGCGAGAGGCGAATCGATATCTTCGGGCGGCTCCGCTTCATGCACGGCGATATGCGCATGCATTGCGGTGCGGCCGCTGTATCGATGCGGCTGGCGTGGAACCTTTTGGCCGGAAATACGGAAGTCCGCGGGCGGCGCAACTTCAGGAAGAAGACGGAATATCCGCACATGTGCTGCGATATCAGCGATCAGTTCGTCAAGCGTTTTCCACCCGGCGTGGTGATTGTTACCCGAGAAAGAAAGGAGATCGCTCAGCCATCTCCAGCTTTCTTGGACATCGGCCTCCGGCGCGAGCACTTTGAAAAAACGCTGCGCCCGCGCCTCATTGTTCATCAAAGTCCCATCGGATTCGGCAAATGTCGCAGCGGGCAAAACGATATCGGCTCTTTCCGTCGTAAAGGTGGCCAGCGAATCGAGAACGATAACTTTTCCGACTGCCGATAAGAACTTCTCCGCGCGCGCAAATCCCAGCTTGCTGTAAAGATCGTTCTCGAGAATAATGGCGGTATCCACCGCTCCCTTTTCCGCCGCCTCCATTACCTCATCCAACGGCTTTCCGCCCAGCATGGCCGCGCCCATGCTGTTGCACGACGAGGGCACAAGGAAAATGTTCGAGGATTTTCCCACAGAGTCGAGGGCGAACGCCACGCGTGCCGCCGCCTCGATCAATGAAGCATTCATGCAGCCGCTGCCGGAAACGACCAAAGGACGCTCCGCATTTCTCAACGCGACCGCCGCTCGTTTGGCAAGTCCGAGCGCATCGTCTGATAAATCGGGAACAGCGGGCGCCTGTGCATCCAGTTCATGGGCAACGGCAAATCCGAATCTGGCGATATCGTCCGGCGCCGCCCGGTATACAGCCGTTGCAATATCATCAAGCCTGGTTGCACGTGGCGCAGCCACAAAACACGGGCCATAGTCATCCTGAATCGCCTCGCGCATGGCCATATCATGCCAGTCATCAATCTTCATCTGCCGGGAGATCGCGAGCGGCTTCTTCATCACAGACTGGCGCAGCGCCAGCGCGGCAATGGGCGCGGTATTCGGCACATCCTCCCCCAGCACCAGCACGGCGTCGGCGCGCTCGACATCATGCAAAGAAGCGGAAGGCGCCGGACCTCTTCGCAGAACATCAACCATAAGTGAAACCGCGTCGAATTCGATTTGCGTCGTTCCCTGATAGAAATTCTCCGGACCCACCAGCGCGCGTAGCGCATAGTTGGCCTCCACCGACGCCCGCGGTGAACCGATTCCGATAATATGCGCCTCGCTCTTGATTATCGGCTCGAGCTCGCTCAGGATGTTTTCGCGCGCGATCGGTTCAAGATTCCCGTTCCTGCGAATGAGCGGCTGCTTTATGCGGGCCGAATGGTTCACGAATTCATAGCCGAAGCGGCCGCGATCGCACAGGAAATAACCATTCACTTCGCGGTTGTACCGGTTGCGGATGCGGCGAAGCATGCCATACCGCTCGCCGGGAATCGTGTTGCAGCCCAGACTGCAGTGAACGCAGACCGATGGCGCCGTCTGTAAATCCCATTTCCGCGCATAATGCTGCTTCAGCGTCTTGTCGGTAAATACGCCCGTCGGACATACCTCGACAAGGTTCCCGGCAAATTCGCTCTGCAGAAATCCGTCTTCATGCCGCCCGAAGTACACGTTGTCGTGCCAGCCGAAAACGTTCAAGTCGCGCCCGCCGGCATAGTCGCAATAGAACCGCACGCAGCGGTAGCACTGGATGCACCGGTTCATCTCGTGGTTGATGAACGGCCCAAGATACTGGTTCCGGTAAGTCCGTTTCTTGAAGCGGAATCTGCGGTAAACGTGGCCCGTCAGCAGCGTCATATCCTGCAGATGACATTCGCCGCCCTCATCGCAGACCGGACAATCGTGCGGGTGATTAACCATGAGCCACTCGATCACGCTCTTGCGAAATTTCACGGCGTCGGGATCGGAGATCGAGATGCGCGTGCCCTCGGTCGCAGGTGTCATGCAGGACATCACGATTTTCCCTTTGTGATCGTTCTCGTCCCGAAACTGCTTTACCGCGCACAGACGGCATGCGCCAATCGAATGCATCGCCGGATGCCAGCAGAAGTACGGCACATTAAATCCGAGCGACAGCGATGCCGCTAAAAGGTTCTGGCCGTCTTTCACCTCATAGGGCGCATTTTCAATGTAAATGACCGGCACTTATTTTCTCCACGGGCAACGACGCTCGCTGATATGTCTCTCGAAATCATCACGAAAATGTTTGATCGCGCTCTGAAGCGGCTCCATCGCTCCCGGCGCAAGCGCACAAAACGTGTTTCCGGGCGCCATGAGACGAGTCTGCTCCTCCAGCATTTCTATATCGCCCGGCTTGCCATTCCCATTCTCAATCGCAGCCATCGTCTTCTCGATCCACGGAAGCCCTTCCCGGCACGGCGTGCACCAGCCGCAGGATTCCCGGGCAAAGAATTCCATCAGGTTATGCACCATTCCAACCGGGCATGTCTTATCATCAAGAACCACGACTGTGCCGGTTCCAAGCCGGCTGCCAATCTGCTGGACGGAATCAAAATCCAGTTTCACCTGAAGATGCTCATGGGTGAGAAAGTCCGTCGATGCCCCGCCGGGAAGCAGGCCTTTCAGCCGATATCCCTCCTGCATTCCGCCCGCGTGCTCGACAAGAAGCTCTTCAAGAGAAATGCCCATCGGCAGCTCCCACAGGCCCGGCCGCCGCACCTTTCCGCTGACGCCGAACAGCTTCGTTCCCCCATCGCCGCTCAGGCTCAGACCCCTGTACCACTCGGGGCCGTTCATGATGATGTGGCGGATGTTCGCAACTGTTTCCACGTTGTTGACCACGGTCGGCCTGCCCCATAACCCGCACACTTGCGGGAACGGCGGTTTCGCGCGAGGGTGTGCGCGTCTGCCCTCCAGCGCATCAAGCAGCCCGAATTCCTCACCGCACATATAGCGGCCCGCGCTGACGTGCAGGTGCATCTCAAGATTCATTCCCGATTTGAGAATATTCTTTCCCAAATATCCTCGCTGATACGCCTCAGCAATCGCCTTCTCGATCCGCCGCGCCGCTCTTCTGTATTCCCATCGAAGAAAAATGTATGAGAATTCCGCTTCGATGGCATAGGCGCCGATTATCGCGCCTTCGATAATCTGATGGGGATCGTTCTCCAGCAGGTACCGGTCTTTGAAGGTGCCCGGTTCCATTTCGTCGGCATTCACCACATAATATTTCGGGCGGGGAGCATCGGGCCCCATCGGGACAAAGCTCCATTTCATCCCTGTTTGAAAACCGGCGCCTCCCCTTCCCCTCAAATTGGACTCTTTGACCAGACGCTGCACGTCCTGCGGCGGAATTTCCAGCGCTTTACGCAAAGCCATGTAACCACCGCTCTTCTCGTACTCCTGTATGCTCGGTGGTTCTTCTTCAATGCGAAAATTCTGAGTCAGCGGCTTATCCATTACTGATATCGCTCCAGAATCGCATCTATTTGGGCGGCGTCAAGCATTGTGTAAAGCTGCTCGTCAACTATCATAGCGGGCGCCTCATCGCATGCGCCTAAGCAGGCAATCGGCAAAAGCGTAAACCGGCCGTCGGAAGTCGTTTGCCCGAATGAGACCCCGAGCCGCTGGAACAAGTAGTCGCGAACGTCTTCATAACCCATGATCCAGCAGCTAACACTGTCGCAAATAAAGATGACGTGCCTGCCGACCGGTCGGCGAAAAATCAGGTTGTAGCACGTGGCCACGCTGTCCAGTTCGTCAGCGGTCATCCCGAGAAAAGCAGCAACTTCCTTCAGCGTCTCATCGGATATCCACCGCCGATTTTTCTGAACGATCTTTAACGCTTCGGGACCGACAGCCTTCCTGTATTTATACTTGGTTGCCTCTTCTTCTATCTCCGCCCGTTCTTCCTCTGACAACACGTTTCTTGCTCCGCTCCTATCGGTCGACATCCGACATGACAAAATCAATGCTTCCCAAGATCGTGATCAGGTCCGAAACCATCAACCCCCGCGCCAGCAACGGCACCGTCTGAATATGCGGGAACGAAGGCGTGCGAATTCGTAATCGATACGCCATCGTTCCCCCGTCGCTGATCAGGTAATAACCATTATTGCCTTTGGTTGCCTCGATCCCGAAAAAAGCCTCGCCCGGCGGGATCACCGGCCCCCAACTCACGTTCAGAAAATGGACGATCAGCGTTTCAATATCGCGCATCGTGCGCGGCTTCATGGGAGGCGTCGCGGCAGGGTGATCAGCCATCCACGGCCCCGACGGCATATTTTCGACGCATTGCCGAATGATGCGCAGGCTCTGCCGAATCTCCTCGACTCGGACCACAGCCCGGTCATAGCTGTCTCCGTTCCGCGCAGTCGGTATCTCGAAATCAAACTGCTCATAGCCTGAATACGGCGTCTTCTTGCGGAAATCCCAATTCAGACCGCAGGCGCGCAGATTCGGCCCCGTCACTCCCCAGTCAATCGCTTGCTCCAGCGTGTAAGTCCCGATCCCTTTCGTGCGCGCCTTGAAGATGCTGTTCTGCATCACCAGCCTGTCGTACTCCTTCATCCGCTTCGGCAGATAATCCAGGAAATCGCGCATGAGGTCATCCCAGCCGACCGGCAAATCCTGGGCCACGCCGCCGATGCGAAACCAGTTCGGATGCATGCGTCCGCCGCAGATCGCCTCGACAATCGTGAAGATTCGCTCGCGGTCCGTGAACATGTAGAACACCGGCGAGAGCGCGCCGACGTCCTGCGCGAACGTGCCGTACCATACCAGGTGGCTCGCGATCCGGAACAGTTCCGACATCATGACTCGGACAACTTTCGCGCGGTCGGGCGCCTCAATGCCCGCCAGAAGCTCGAGCGCCATCAGGTAAGCAAGATTGTTCATGACGCCGCCGAGATAATCGACGCGGTCGGTGTACGGGATATATGTATGCCACGACTGCCGCTCCCCCATCTTCTCGGCGGCGCGATGATGAAATCCGATGTCGGGCACCACGTCAACAATCTCCTCATCGTCAAGCTGGAGGACCAGTCGAAGCACTCCATGCGTTCCCGGATGCTGCGGACCCATGTTCAGAAAGATGAAGTCGGTATCCTCGCTCTGACGTTTCAATCCCCACTGTTCGGGCTGAAACCGGAGCAGGTTCTCGTCCTCCTCGTGTTTTTCCTCCGGCAGACGAAACGGTTCGGCTTCGGTCGCCCGCGCATAATGATCTTTCCTCAGCGGATGACCTTCCCACCACGGCGGCATCAGGATGCGCGCAAGATAGGGGTGTCCCTCCACCTTGATGCCGAACATGTCCCAGATTTCGCGCTCGTACCAGTTGGCCGACGGCCACAAATCGGTAATCGTGTGAATCGCGGTATGCTCGTCCTCAAGAGCGACCTTCAGGCGCACGTATTCGTTCCGGTCAAACGAATACAGGTGATAGACAACGGTAAAATCGCCGGCAGGTTCGCCATTCCTGTTTATACGGGTTCTTTCGTCGATTGCGGTCAGATCGTACAACATTTTGTACGGCTTGCTCGCATCCCACTTCAGGTACCGGAGAACATCGTGAACCAGATCGCGCGCAACCCAGGCGGTTGACACGCCGTCACGCGTTTGCTGAGGCCGGATCGATTCCGCTCCAAATCGCTCGCCGAGTTCCGCTACAATCGCATTGGAATGCATTCGATCTTCTTCCGCTGGTCTAGACGTGATCAGGTGTGCGCAGCTCCGTCGCCTTCTGTCTGTCGGATCGCTTGATGTCTCTCAGAGAGGGCATGGTTGCTCGATGTACCCCTTGCGGCCCAACCACCCAACTCAACGGGCGCTTTTCCGCGCCCACCGCATTCTGCAAGAGAAGAAGGCTTTCCATAAAGGCATCGGGACGCGGCGGGCATCCGACCACATAGACGTCGACGGGCAGAAACTTGTCTACTCCCTGAACGACGCTGTAGATGTCGTACATGCCGCCGGAATTGGCGCACGAACCCATCGAGATGACCCAGCGGGGCTGCATCATTTGCTCATATAAACGCTTGATCACCGGCGCCATCTTGATAAATACGGTCCCGGCTATCACCATCGTGTCGGCCTCGCGAGGTGTCCCCCTGATCACCTCCGACCCGAACCTCGCGATGTCGTACTTGCTTGTGATGCTGGTGGCCATCTCGACGTAGCAGCAGGAAAGTCCAAAGTTAAACGGCCAAATCGAGTTCTTCCGCCCCCATGAGATCAACTGCTGCAATCGGGCGAAAAGAAAATTCCCCTGTGCTGCCTGCTCAAAGGTCTGCCCGCTCTGTCGCTGATGGTCCACTTCCAAGTCCGCCTTTCTCCTCTCCGCGCGCCCGCCTCTGGCGCTCCAGCTTCTGATGCCACGTGGTCCCCCAATCAAGCGCCCCCTGCCGCCAGAGATATACCCATGCCGCTACCAGAACCGCTATAAAGAAAAGGACTTCAATATACGCCGTCCAACCGACTTCCCGAAACGCTATTGCCCAGGCGAAAATGAAAACCGATTCGACATCGAAAATAACAAAGAACAGAGCAACGAGATAGAACTTGATAGATAAGCGAGAGCGTGCGGTGCCCGTTCCGACAATTCCGGATTCAAATGGATCGGGTGTCGTCCGCTCGATATGCCGCTCGCCCAGAAAATGCGATATCCCGAGTATGGAAGCCACCAGCACAAAGACAAGCCCCAGATATGCCATAAACGGCCAGTAAACAGTGTCCATTCTACAATTCCCTGAATTCAGAAGGCTTGTTCTTCAAATAGCAAGAGCAGCGAGCCCCGGGACCGGCCACATGCTGTTCAGACATTCTGCCAGCGCCGTCTCTGGCATGAATCGCACAAGCCCCGGCCGCCGATTTCTTCTTTGTCAGTGTCGGAAAGATCAGACCTGTCGGATCGATCGACTGCTTTCTCATCTTTTCCAGGGCTCTTCTGACGAGTCGGGGAATTTTCACCCGGCCGGCATCTCTGATTCACCCGGAGGAGATAAAGAAGTGTTACAAAAATATATACTCTTGCATGCAAATTCGCAAGGCGCTGCACTAATCCGATCACTTACATGCACACCGATTCCCCTTGACCAACACGGGCCGGATTGATAGAATAGCGTCCGGCTCCCGGCGCGTGAACCCCTGTCCAGCAAAAGGATTCCTCTTTATCATGCACCCAAAAGCGGGAGCAGCTATTATATATGGATTCGAATAACACGATCGACCACCTCTTCAAACCGAAATCCATCGCCTTTATCGGCGCCTCCAGAAACCCCGGCAAATGGGGATGCCTCATCTTGATGAACCTTCTCCTCGGGGGATACAAGGGGCGCATCTATCCGATAAACCCGAGCGAAAGCGAAATACTCGGCCTGAAAGTCTATCCTTCGATAGCAGCCGTCCCCGAGCCGGTGGACCTGGTGTTCGTCGTTCTGCCGCCCCCCAAAGTACCGCCCGCTATCCACGAATGCAAGGGAAGGGCGAAAGTAGCTCTCGTGATTACAGCCGGGTTTGGTGAACTCGGAGCCGAAGAGAAAAAACTCGAGGATGCGCTCGTGCAGGCGGCGCGCGAAGCCGGCATCCGCGTCGTCGGCCCGAACTGCAACGGAGTTATGTGCTCGTCTCCCTCGAGCCTGTACGCGCTCATGCCGCCGTACTTTCCGAGCCCCAACAAGATCAGCCTCGCCTCGCAAAGCGGAAACATCGGCGGGATCACGCTCAGAATGTCGATGCTCCGCAATTGCGGCTTCGGCAAGTACGTCAGCAGCGGGAACGAGGCCGACCTGCATATGGAAGATTACTTCGAGTATTTCCTCCATGATCCCGACACCGAAGTAATCTTGTCGTATGTCGAGGGAGCGCGCGACGGCAAACGCCTCATGGAGGTCGCGAGAAAAGTCTCTACGGTAAAACCGATTGCCATGATCAAGGGCGGGCGCACCCCTGCGGGCAGCATCGCCGCCAGTTCGCACACCGGCTCGCTCGCCGGCTCCGATGCCGTCTTCTCCGCCATGTGCAAACAGGCGGGAATCCTGCTCGTAAGCGATATCGACGAATTGTTCGACATCGCGCTTGCACTCAGGCGCCAGCCCCTGCCGAAGGGAGATCGGGTTGCCATATTGACGACAGGCGGCGGGCTCGGAGTCCTCTGTTCCGACGTCTGCTACAATATGGGCTTGAACGTCTCCCGGCTTAGCCCGCAGACGATTGCCAAACTCGATGCGGTCCTGCCGCCATGGTGGAACCGGGGGAATCCGGTCGACCTCGTGGCCGGCCTCTCGCGCAGCAGCGTGCGCGGGTGCCTCGAAGCCCTCGCGAGCGCCGATGAGGTCGATTGCATCCTCATGCTCGGGATGGGATTCGGCACAACCCGTGCAAAACTTTTGGAGAAGACGGCTTTTTATAGTGATACCGCTCTCCGCGAAATGTGTAACAGGACCATTGAGGAGGACATCAATTCGGCCAAGGTCGTTGTCGAATGCATTGATAAATTCCAAAAACCGATCCTCGTTGTTTCGGAAGGAGCTATGTTCTCGGCGGAGGACCGCAAAGGTTCTCTCGAATATTTGGAGTCACAGGGAGTATTCCCCTATCCCAGTTTCAGGAGAGGTGTTGAAGCGACCAAACGGCTGATCGAGAGGAGACAGTTTCTTCTCAGAGTGTCTCAGGAACGGCGGCAGGACATCGGCCGCCAGAAAGCAGAGGGATAATATGGATTACTTTCCGCTGATCGTATCGGACCAGGACCGTATGATCGTGCAGATGATCCGCCAGTTCGTCGATCGCGAAATCATGCCGGTGCGCCATTTGCTCGACGATGACAACGAACACATCATCATCAATGACATTCTGCGCAAGCTGTCCGATCTCGGCGTCTTCCGCGTTCGCGCGCGCGACGAGCAGGCCGAGCCGGACGCCGCAGGCCCCTCCCTCGTGACATCGTGCATCGTCCTCGAGGAAATGTCGCGCGGCGATGCCGGCATCGGAATCGTCGCCGGCGTCAACGGATGGGCGCTCGCTCCCGCTTCTCAGACCGGAAACAAGGAAGTGCTCGACCTCTTCGAATCGCTCGGCCAGAAGGAATCGCCCTGCCTCGCATGCTTCGCGATGACCGAGCCCGCCGGCGGATGCGATATCGAAAACATCCCGGCGCTTCACGGGAAGACTATTCACACGCGCGCCGTGCTCGACGGAGACGAGTGGGTGATCAATGGCGCCAAGCGATTCCCGAGCAGCGCCAACGTCGCCTGCCTGTATTGCGTCGTCTGCCAGACCGACCCGAGCAAAAAAGAGGAAGGCATCGCACTGATCTACGTGCCGCGCGAGACTGCCGGCCTCAGTTTCGGCAAATTCGAGAAAAAGGCGGGCATGCAATCGGACCGCAACGCCGACATCTACTTCGATAACGTGCGCGTTCCGAGAACGTACCGCGCCAGCGAACCGGGCATGGACACCCAACTCTTCAAGAGCAACCTCACCATTGGAAGAGTCTGCAGCGCGGCGGCGGCCGTCGGCTGCGCACAAGGAGCTTTCGAAGAAGTCCTTCGATATACCGGCGAACGAGTCGCCGAAGGCAAACCCCTCCGCGAACATTCGATCGCAGCCGGTATGCTCGCCGAGATGGCTACCGGTATCGAGACCGCGCGCGCTCATTACCTGCAGGTGGCATACATGCTCAGCCACCGCGATCAGTACCCGCCGGCATACTCGGAACAGATGCTCTGCCAGGCCAGCATCAGCAAGAATTACGCAACCGAAATGGCCATAATGGTAACAAACAAGGCGATGGAGCTGATGGGCTCCTACGGCTACATCCGCGACTATCACGTCGAGAAGTACTGGCGCGATGTGAAGGAAATCCAGCTCTGGCTGGGCGGCGCACAACTCGGCCGCTTCGACATCGCCAGAGGATATTACCCGTACCATGTGACATGATCTCGTGCCGGCGCACGTGAGCCTGGATCGTTTGACCAGCGGCCGCAAAAAATTGTAGATGCTATTTCCTGCATCTGGAGAGAACCCACCCCGGAAAGGGATTCGTCTCATGCAGACGGCTAAACACCAAATCTTCTACGGCTGGTATATCGTGGCGGCATGTTTCGTCGTTGCGTTTATCGTCTTCGGCATTTCGGTCAATACCTTCACCGTCTACATCAAGCCCATCCAGGAGGACCTCGGCTGGTCGCGCGGTAAAATTGCGTTCGGAGTCACTATCTCAGCTATCGCGATGGGAATGTCCGCTCCATTCATTGGAAGATTAATCGATCGGGTCGGCGCACGGTGGGTCATGGCTGCCGGAGCGTCAGCCATCGGCGTCCTGTCGATCCTGCTCTCGCAATCACGGTCGCTGCCGTACTTCCTCGGACTCTACGCTCTGGCGGGCGTCGCCCAGGCGGGCGCAACGCTGATCCCGATCTCCCTCGTCATTTCCAACTGGTTCAGCGCCAAACGCGGAATGGCGCTCGGCATCGTGATGACCGGCACCGGCCTCGGCGCAATGGTCATGGTACCGGTCACCAGCCTGATCGTCGTCAACTGGGGATGGCGCACCAGCTACATGATCATGGGCTGCATCATCCTCCTCGTGGCGCCGCTAAACCTGCTCGTGATCCGAACAAAGCCGTCTGAAAAAGGCCTCCTTCCCGATGGCGGACTCATAGGCGATTCCAAGCCAATCCCTGCCAGCGGGCTGAGCATATCCGAGGCTTTTCACACCAGGAGATTCTGGCTCATCGGAGCAATGATGTTGTTGTTCGGACTGGTCGCGATGGGCGTCGGCGTGCATTTGATGCCGTACCTGACCGACATCGGGCACCGCGAGACTACGGCCGGACTGCTTATCGCTACCGTTTCAGGCATGACCGTTCTCGGCAAGATCGGGACCGGATTTGTCGCTGATCGATGGGGATTGCGCTCGGCGGTCATGATTACGTGCGCAATGATACTCGTGGGGATTGTCCTGCTGATGAGGGCCGACATTTTCGGAGTTGCGGTTGTCTTCGCCATTGTGTACGGGTTTGCGATAGGCGCTCCTCTTCTGATCAATCCGGGACTGACTGCGGAATGCATGGGACTCGCTCACTTCGGCGCGATCTTCGGGATCCTGACCCTGCTCAACACCGCGGGAGCGGCCATCGGAGCGACGCTCACCGGCGTAATCTATGATTTGGCCGGCGGCTACTGGCCCGCTTTCACGCTGTTCATCGTCCTCATTTCCGCCGCCGCTTATTGCGGAGTGAGCGCGAAGCGAGCGGCGATATCGGTACCAATGGTGGAGAGAGAGGAAATCGGAATATGATCATCGACGCCCATTGCCATATCTGGGAAGAGAAACTCATGTCCGCCGAGATGAGGCGGATCATCGACGCCGTTGCGGAGAGATTCAAGCCGCAATATCCCGACCAGTTATCCAATGGAACCATCGAGCGCCTGCTCGGCGAGATGGATGAGGCGGGAATTGATAAGACAGTGCTGCTTGCGCTCGATGCCGGACTCGCGTTCCCGTCGCATCTGACCGTGCGGGATTACAATGATTATGTCGCCGACATCGTAAAACGGCACCCCGACAGAATCATCGGGTTTGCAGGCATCGATCCGAGGCGAGGGAAAGAGGCGCTCGTCGAACTCGACAGATGCGCAGACATCGGACTCCGCGGGCTCAAACTCTGGACGCTGACCGGTTTCTATCCCGACGATGAGCGCTATTATCCGCTCTACGAACGGGCCGCGGAGCTGAAAATGCCGATCGTGGTTCACACAGGGACCGGACCGCCCGGAACGTATTTGAAATTCAACAGGCCGGTCTACGTCGACAAAATGGCGGTCGATTTCCCGGAAATCCCCATCATCATGGCCCACCTTGGAATGCCGTGGATCGATGAGGCCGTGGCCATTGTAATAAAAAACCCAAACGTATACGTCGACATCTCCCAGTGGCAGGTCTTCTCGAAAACACCTTTTGTGCTGTGCCAGGCGCTCACTCAGCTCAAAATCGGCTGCGGCGGAATGCACAAGGTGCTGTTCGGAAGCGACTGGCCGCTCCTTACTCCTCTGCTCTCCCACAAGGAGTGGGTGAACTACATTAAAGAACTGTCTATGGCGCCCCCTCTGCAGATGATGGGCCTGAAAGACTTCACCGAAAAAGATAAGACCCAGCTTCTCGGCGCAAACGCCGAGCGCATCCTCAACCTGAAAAATTAAGGGAAAAGCCTAATTATCTTAAAAGTAGATTCCGCTGCAGATCCCCCATTGGGTAGGGCCGAATTCATTCGGCCAGTCTTGAATATGCGAATGAATTCGCACCTACCATAGCGCGGTTGAACCCGAGGGCGGGGGTTTTGTAGCAGAATCAAAAGTAGGCATCTATCCTTAGGCTCAAATTTCGGGAACGGAATCTGGTTATTTCTAAGATAGACTTCTATAATTATGCTCAACCCATTTCCATGGCCTTTTTTGCGGGATTTTCCGTGCTACCGTTTAATGTGCCTATGCAGGCTGAAAAATTGGGAAATTTTCGGGGACATACTCATAATTATCTTAAAGTAGACGTTTATAATTAGATTTAACCCCCATTGGGTGACCGTTGTGCCGGATTTTCTCGTGCTGCTGTGAAATGTAACTATAAGCTTTGGCTATAGTTACGAAGATACTCTCCAGGATTACGAGACATTGGTTGCTCTTAACGGCTGCGCCCGGTGGAGAAGAGAGAAATAGCCCAGGTTCTAAATTATTCAGAAAAATGAAGATGATTCATAAATTTCACTTGACTCAGTCAGAAGTCCGCGCTAACATATTCTTAAAATTCGGCAGTGTCCGATTCCTGAGCCGCAGCGGCTACTGGGGGGGTTTAACATGAAGAAAGTTCTGCTCGCAACACCGGTAACTCCGTACCCGATCCAGCCCTGGCATGATACGCCGACCGATATCATGCGCCAGCGATTCATGAAGGGGCAGGGCATTTTCACGCATGAAGGCCACATGCACCTGGCTGGCCCGTTCATCATCGCTCAGAACATCTCCGCTCCCTGCACCGTTCTTGACCACCCGACGATGGAGAACTGGGTAGATGAAATTAAGAAAGGGTACGACTATGTCGGCATTTCGGCCCTGACGCCGAACCTCGAGAGCGTAATGGAAATGTGCCGCCAGGTTCGTAAACACTCGCCCAAGAGCGAAATCATTCTCGGCGGCTTCGTCGCCCAGAGCGTGGGCGCGTATTACCCCGAGGAGGAATGGAAGAAGCTGGTCGACCACATTGTACTTGGCGACGGAGTCATGTGGTTCCGGAAACTTCTGGGTGACGAAACGCACACGCCGGTCCGCCAGCATTTTCTTCCGCGGTGCGCATTCGGAGCGCCTCCCTGGCTCGATCGCTGGCCCGAAGGCGAAACAACGGCGCTTATCGCCGCCGTCGGCTGTACGAACGGATGCGATTTCTGCACCACGACCACTCATTTCGGCGGGAAACGCATTCTCCTGGTGACGCCGGAGCAGGTGAAAGAAGAAATCAAGATGTGGCAGAAACGCGAGCCGGGAACCCACTACATCATTTATGAGGAAGACCAGGATCGGGATTTCATAAATGAAGTCGGCCGCCTGATGCGCGAGGACCCCGAACTTGATTTTTCACAGTTCTCGATCACCATCCTCACCAGCATCAGGACTCTGTCAACGTATCCTGACCTGGACGAACTGGCGCACGACAATATCGCCCACATCTTCATCGGCCTCGAATCGAAGTTCGCGCCCGGCGAAGGCTACGGCAAGCGCGCAGGCGACGCGAGAGAGATTTTCCATGCTCTCTATGCGCGCGGCATCGGAACCACGGTCGGGTGGATGGTCGGATTCGATTTCCACAACCGGGAAACAGTCGAAGAAGACTTCCAGTATTTCCTCTCATGCGAACCGCCGACGGCGCAACTCACGCGAGTAACCCCCTATCCCGGCACTCCGCTCTATAACCGGCTCAAGGAGGAAGGACGCGTCAAACCCTTCAAATGGGAAGATGTGAGTTTTTACGGCGGCGGCATGGTGCACAAGAACCTGTACGAGCACGAAATCATGGAGATCATTCGCAAGGGCGACGAGCGGCTGCTGCACACGTGGGGCCCGAGTATCCTGCGCATGCTCAAGGTGCACATGAACGGCTTCGAGCGGTTCCGAAATTATGATGACAAACATTTCCAGCAGATCGCCGAGGGGCACCGCCAGCAACTGTATCAGGCCTATGCAATGCTCCCGGCGATGGAGCGGTTCGCCGTCAACGGGCGCGTCCGAAAAATGGTGAAGGAACTCGAGCAGCGCTGGAAGAAACATTTCGGCGAGCCCTCGACTTTCCTGAAAGTGCAGGCAGGCTATACGGAAATGAAGGCGATTTGGGCCACATTGAAGGAGATCATCGACCCGGCCAATCGCCACATCAAAATTCCGCCCGCGAAACGCTACCATTTCTTCGGAAAGGACATCAAGGACGACGGCAGTCTCCCCTATCGCAAGGAATACCTGAACGAAGACCCCAATTACGTCCGCGACATGAAAATACAGGATGCGGAATGGGGACTGCTTGGCGTGGCTCATGCCGTCGGGCAAGTGCTCGACTTCCCCGAAGCGAAACTGCACGACACCGTCAAGGAGCTTCGCACCGACGCGTCATCGCTCCTGCATTCGATGGCCAACCATCTGCGTGCGCCGAAAGTCGATGTCCGGGAGATGTTGGGCGAATTGAAAAATGGGCTCACCGATCTGCTTGTCAAGGCGATCGAGGCCGGCGAGAATCCCGAAAACGAAATAGACTTTTCCGTCAGCAACGCAAAAGACAAAATGGCTCTCCTGCTGGATTATTATGCGACTCAGCTGCAGGATGGGAACGGCCTGAAAAAATTGCTGACGCATCCCGCAGTCACCACCTTCGCGAAGGCGACTCTCGAGGCGGTGAAAGCGGCTCCATAAGTAGTCGACAGGAATAACGCCTGTTAATTGAACAACCGATACATCGAGAAAATAATCCTGGGAGGAGCTTGTACTTGAATGCAAGCTCCTCTTTTGTTGGAACGCGGGTGAACCTGCGCGGGGGATGCTGTTCGATCCCGAGAATCATCAGAGTCAATTGCATCAAATCCCCGCCGCGCGGTAGGTGCGAATTCATTCGCACAACTGCCCGTATCAATTGCGAACCATTTAAGGCATGCAGGCCAGAGGTGTACCCATGGAGCAACCAAAGACTGCGATCATCGGCGCGGGCATCGGCGGGCTGGCATCGGCGCATTTCTTGAAGAAGTCAGGTGGTGCAATCGAAATCTATGAAAAAGCCGCCGTTCCCGGGGGCAGAATTCAACTGCTCGAAAAAGACGGAGCGCGCGTTGATGTCGGAACCCAGTATTTTCATACGAACTATACCGAGACATACCAACTGCTCGAGGAGGTCGGCCTTAAAGAGCATCTGATCCCGATCCGCCCGCCGGTGAAGATCATGCGCGGCGGGCGCGGCTACCTCGTGAAACACAATACGAAACGATACAAGATGATCCCGCTCAGCTCGAACCTGAAGTTCGGCAAGATTATTCTCACCGCCCTCCTCAATTTCGGCCGGCTCGACCCGTACTTTAACACTCCCCTGCCCGAGTTCGAGGACGTCGAGCTTTCCGATTATATCCTGAAGAGATGCGACCGCGACGCGCTCGAGTTCCTCGTGTACCCGATCATCACCGCCTTCAATCTGTCCGAGCCCGAAGGCGAAAGCCTCGCCCATTTCCTGCGCATCACAAAACAGTTCCTCACGTCCTCCGACACGTGTCTGCCGATGGGCATGTACTCGTTCCCCGAGAAACTGGCCGCGCGCCTGCCCGTCACATATCAAGCCGAGGTCGAGCGAATCCTGCTCGATGCGAATCGCGTGACAGGGCTGCAGGTGAAGATCGGAGGAAAATCGCAGACCGTGAAGACCGATGCAGTCGTCTGCGCCACTCCGCTCAAGGAACTTCCTCGCATGCTGCCGGAGCTTTCGGACGAAGAGAAAAGCGTCGCCCGCGATTACGTCTATTCCCAATTCCCGCTGGTGGTGTTCTTCCTGAAGAAGCGCCTTCCTGAGAACCATTGGGCATTCGTGTTCTCGCGAACGGAAAATTTCAAGGCATCATTCGCGTCCGACGCGGCATTCAAATGCGCGCAGATGGTGCCGTCCGGCAAATCGGTGCTGCAGGTGTGGTTCGTCGGCGGACCCGGCGAAGAGCTCGTCGACCAGCCCAACAATGTTATCATCGAACAGGCCAAAAAGGAAATGGAGCGCATCATCCACCGTTTCGACCATGAGATCGAATCGGTACAGGTCGTGCGCCATCACACCGGCATGTCTCGCTACAAGGTCGGCGTCTATTCGCGACTGCGAAAGTTTCTCGAAACCACCGCACGATTCAAGGGCCTCTATCTCGTGGGCGACTACTACGGACATTCTACACTCGAGACCGTCATCCGGTCCGCCAATCGCGCAGTCGAGAAGCTCCGAAAAGAGGATCTATCAGAAGCGACACTTAATGATGGATATGGGTAAGTATATGTTGGTTAGAGTGGTAATTATCGATTACGATGAAAATGGAATGGCATATGCCATTGAGATTCTTGACGCCTCCGATAAAGTGAGCAATCCTGGCGGTATCGCCTATGAAATGAAGACAAAGCGATGACAGGCGATCAAGAACCACCCCGTCCTTAAACTCAACCATCCGCATGAATCCTCCGCCCCTTTTCGCTGCGTCGCGGGCGACAAGATATCGCACGCAGCCATTCGCCAGATGCTATGCTGCGCGGTCACCGGGCAGGGAACGGGCGTCGCCGCGGCTGTTTCACTGAAAGACAAGGCGACTTGCCGCGACGTCGACATCTCAACGGTGCAGAATGCTCTCAAGAAGCAGGGCGTAAGAATCGACTAGCGCTGGAACATTGCCCGAATGGCGCGGCGAAGATGATTTTCTGCCATGTAACCCGAGGAGTCGAGATTCGATAACGGAAGGTTGATATTTCGAGATTGGAAAAGATCACTGCAGATTTTGGAGGAAAACCACAGTTTTTCATTCAAAGACCTTGTCAAGTGCGAAGACCTGCGCAGCCCCCAATTATTCCCCCCAAGTCCAGGAAAGAGAACATAAACATTTTTTCTCTTGACAGCAATCGAATTGCGAGCTATAATTAATTTTAGGTGGGTTGTTCCATCTATTATTCTTAGGGGAGGAGTCGCTCCATGGCAAAGAGAGGCAGAAAGAGCATCGCCGACGAGAGACGCGCCCAGATTCTGGATGCTTTTCATGTCTGTGCGGTGAGAAGAGGACTGGAAAACGCCTCGCTTCGAGAGGTTGCCGAAGAGGCCGGCTTGCCGGTAAGCAACCTGCACCACTTCTTCAAGAACCGAGACGAGATGGTAAGTGAACTCGTCACACAGATCATCGGCGGGATTATTGCTGATCTCGGCTCAGAACTCCGGGAGGAATCCGATCCCGACCGGCGCTTCACAAAGAGCATCGACTTCCTTTTCAGTCCCAAGTCGCAGAAGTTGGAGGACGGCAGTTTATATTACGATTTTTGGTCTCTTGCCCACAGGAGCACGACCGTTCGCAGCACATTTCGGGAGCAGGTGCGACGTCAGCGTCTCGTCATTGTGGACACGCTGACAAAAACACCGGAACTTGCCGGATTATCGAGAGCGGACATGCACGAAATCGCAAATATCCTGATCGCGCTTGTAGAAGGCACGTTCTATATTCTTGACATGGACGGTGAAAATGTCTTCCCGGCGAGGATGGCCCGGTTGATACGGCGCTTTCTGGAACTCTACGCGGAAGAAAAGATGCGAGGAAAAAAGAAGAAAGATATCGCTCCCTGATGTTCATTTGTCCACCACTGTTACTCAGGAGCCCATCCGGCAGGAGCGGCAAAGGAGGTCGAACATGGAGAACAGAAAAATAATTATCATTGGAGCTGGCATCGGCGGCCTCTCGGCGGGCTACTGGCTGCAGCGGCGCGGGTACGATGTAGAAATTCTGGAGACCCTGGATCGAGCAGGCGGGCGGATGGCGACGATAGAGCGCAAAGGCGACAAGGTCGATGTGGGCGCCCAGTTCTTCCATTCGAACTATCGTTATGCTTTCGACCTGATCGACGCTATGAATCTGCGCAGCCGCCTCATCGAGATCAAGGGGAAAGTGAGATTCAATTTCAGCGACGGCGGCGCCGGGACTTTCATTCCGCACTCCTTTTTTATCAAAGGCCTGGGGTTCGCAAAGAATCTGAAGCTGTATCGGTTCATGCTCGAGAACATTATTCTTGCGCATCGGCCGCCGATGTATCGAATTGAAGAGGCTAACCCTGAGCTGGATGACACGGAAGCTTTGGAAGCGTTTAATGCGCCGCAGGACCTGAAATTGAGGGACGTCTTGTCGTCGATAACACTGGCAAGCAACTTGAGCGAACCAGAATGGATGAGCCTGCTTCATTTCATTAAATTGCTTCGCATCGATATGTTCACGCATTACTATTCGATGGTGGGGGGCACCTCCATGCTGGCCGAAGAACTCGCCAAGCAGCTCAAAGTACATTATGAGACGCCAGCGCGACGACTGGTGATGGAGAAGGGCCGTGTTGTGGGAGTTCAGTTGGAGAAGGACGGGGCGATCCAGAGGGCGGGGCACGTGATAGTGGCGGCGGCGGCTCGCTCAGTTGGCCGCCTGCTTCCGGACGAGCTTGCACAGCAGCGCGAATTCTTCAACTCGATCACACAGGCTCCTCTTCCCATGCCGGTTTTCTTCCTCGATCGTCCCGTCTCGCACGACCTCTGGTCGTACTTCAACAAGCCGGCTCTCAAGAGAACCTTCAGCTTTTTTGAGGATCATCTTGTCAAGTGCCCGGCGATGATTCCCAGCGGGAAAGGCGTAGTGAGCGCCTGGTCTTGCTACCCGCACACATTGGACCTCGTAGACAGGCCTGATGACGAAATCATCAAGCAGGCCCTCGAAGATATTGAACCGGCGATACCGGGCATGTCGAACTGGGTGGAAGAAGCGAGGGTTTTCTGGCATCAGGAGGCCGGAATGGGTCATTATCCGCCGGGCTCATACCAAAAAATTCTGGACTTCAAGAAGACGGCTAAGGACCTTAGAGGAGTCTCCTTTGTGAGCGATATCCTCGGCGGCTGCTTCATGGAGGCGGCGATGGCGAGCGCAGCCGATGCCGTCAGCCGCGTCTCCGGGTGGGGCGGCACAACATTCTAAAGGCTGATAATTCCTCCCGGGAAATATCAAAGCTGCCGGAGAATTGGGCAGCGCGAAGCAATGATGGCGTTTGCGCCGACGACGGACCAGAACTTTCCAGGATTTGGGGCGAAATTAGGGACAGAGCCCGATTTTTCTCCATAAGTCCTTATCTTGTCAAAGGTTATTTCTCCGCCCATCTTCTCCAAATAGAAAATATATGAAACATTTAGTTAGAAGTCGCATTTATTCAATCAACCTCCGAAGTCAAGCATTCATCATGTTATCTTCAGATATGCCAGACCGAATGCTGAGCATGAGAGAAGGCTTGGCTAGCGCCTCTTCGACTACCAAAGGACCGCAACCGATCCCGGATCAAAGCCGTTCCTCGACTCAATTGAGGATCCGAAACATGTTTTCGATTGCAGCCAGAAAGATGTCTAATTTGCGATTCGTGGTTTTCGTGCGCTTTCGTGGCGAGAAATTAGTTCAAGGTCCAAAGTTCAAGGTCTGAAGAGATAAAGGCAGGTAATGCCGCGAGGCGCGGGAATGTATGACGAGAAGCGGGCGGCCACGTTGGACCGCCCCTACGGTTCGGGGGTGAGAAAAGAGATTCCCCCTTAGTCCCCCTTTGTCAAAGGGGGAATGGTGTATGGCGGAATTCAAAGATTCGCGGACGACCCACCGGGTCGCCCCTACGGTGAACACATATTCCACTCCCGATCAGAATCCGGAACATGTTTTCGATTGTAACCAGAAAAGATGTGAAATTCGAAAATCGTGGGTTTCGTGCCTTTTCGCCTTTGTTTTCTTTGTGCCTTCGTGCCTTGGTGGTTGGATTTTGTCTCTTTCCCCGTAACGAAAACATTTCGGGCACGGCATGCCGTGCCCCTACATCGGCGCACTCGGCGTTCATCGGCGGTTGAAAAGAGAGATTCTTCCCCCGCGAACCACGCGAAACGCGTGGCAGGTCAGCGGGGTCAGAATGATCACGCCAAACGCGTGACTTCACTTCGTTCAGCACTCCGTGTCAATCCGTGAAATCGGTGGTTAAATGCATTTGTGCAGTTTTCATTCTGTTTTTGCACTTATTTCGCGCTCATTCGCAATCAAGAGTTTTATCAGAATGTTTCTCCCCGACTACCCCCGGACCGCAATGTTCATCCAGAAATCATGTCTATCTTTCTCTTTCATCAGCAAATCTGGTATCATGGGTACCGCTCATACCGGCGCGCTTCAGCCGGAGCAGGAGAAGATACGAAATGATTCGGACAGCCGATTAACGTCCTGCCATATGGAGGGGGAAGCCCGGACATGTGTGAATTCTGTCGCCAGCATGGTTCAGACAACACGAAATGGTATCTGACGCCCAAAAACTTCGACCTGTGGAAGGCGTGGCGGGAAGACCCCCTCTTTCAGCGAGTGATGGAGGCAACATTCTCTCTCGCGTTCGGCGAGGGAATGATGGGCCGTTTCAAGATTCTCGATGCGTGCTTCGACAGCCTCAACCCGCCGCCGGACCTGATAAACTCCATGAACGAGTTTAATCGCGAATCCTCGATCATCGGGCAGATACTTCCCCTCGAGGACGCGCTCAAGGTGCTCGAACTCCCGCAGAATTTCGATGTCAAGATCGGGCTGACCATCTGCGAATGCAGAAAGTTGTGGGGCGGCATTGACGAGATGGTATGCATGCACTTCCAGCCGGTGTGTGATCTGATCACGCAAAAGTCGCTTCCCGTGAAGGAATATAACCGGTACGTGGACGCCGAGGAGGCTAAGGAGATCACTCGGAAGGCCGGCGAGCGAGGATGCGTGCAGTGGGTCAGCGGCGTTCCAATCCCTTATGTGATGAACATCTGCAACTGCGAGTTGCCCTACTGTGTGCCATTAAGAAACCATCTGTTCCCCCGGCTGTACGGGCCTGCTTTGAAAAGCCATTATATCGCCAGGGTTGACTACTCCGCCTGCAACGGCTGCCGCGAAAAGCCCCAGTGCATGTCCGCCTGCTCTTTCGGCGCAATGCGGTTCTCGCGGCGGGAACAGCGGGCGATCATCGTTCCTTCTCTCTGTTTCGGGTGCGGGGTGTGCAGATCGAGATGCCCCCGCGGCGCGATCAGCCTGGTCGACAGGGAAACCGTGGAAACCGTAAGGGATGAATGGTAATGGGAAAGTATCTGATCGCGATAGATATGGAAAAGTGCCGGGCCCCGGCGCAGTGCGCCCTCGAATGCCTTAACGCGTGCCCCACAAAGGTGCTGGCGCACCGCCCGCTCGATCCCGCAAATCCTTCAAGCGATGTAATCATCCAGGCCACCCATCCACTGCTCTGCGACGGCTGCATGCGATGTGTAAACATGTGCAAGCCCGGCGCCATCTCGCTCAAATGCTGAGTATCCATTAATGATGACGCCTATCTCTTCCCCTATGTCGAGACCGAGGATGAACTGTTCCTGAAAATTCCAAGCAGGAAGGCCACAGAGAAATACTTTGGAGAGAAACAATGAAGACAAAATTAACCAAAAAAGAGAATGAAATCGTCAAAAGCCTTGAAAAAGGCGAGTTCGTACCGGTGAAAGACCTTCCTCGAAGAAAAAAAGAGCTGATGCGGTACGCGCGAAACACTTTGCGAAAGGACAAGAGACTCAATATACGAATTTCCGAAAGAGATCTGCTTGAATTACAGAAACGCGCAATCAAGGAAGGGCTGCCCTATCAGACGTTTGTTTCCAGCATTCTTCACAAGTATGTCAATGGGACATTGGTCGAAGAAAAGAAATAATTCCGGCGAGAGGTCCGTCATCAATGGACGGACTTCCGCGACTGAACATGAGCTAATTCCGATCTTCCCGCCGCACGAGACTGAAGAAGAAAAACTTATTGGCTGTCGCGCGAACCGCCGGAGCGGCTCCAGCCTATCGATGTGAACCGAACGAATCTTCTTCTTGCCTTTTTCATGGTTATATGGTAAAATGACCATTGATATGAAAAACAGGAACAAGAAAATCTATGAGATGCGCGCCAATATCCTCAAGGCGATGGCGCATCCGAGCCGTCTCCTGATGATCGACGCTCTGAACGAGCACGGCGAAATGTGCGTCTGCGATCTCGTCGATCTGGTCGGCGCCGACCAGTCAACCGTCTCGAAACATCTGGCGCTCCTCAAGCAGGCCGGGCTGGTGGACGACCGGAAAGAAGGCACGAAATCCTTCTATCGGCTCGCGCGCCCGTGCGTGCTGAATTTCTTCGAGTGCGTCGAACAGGTGATGGAAGAGAATCTGAAAGCACAGCAAGAGGCTCTTTCGGCGCGCTGATTTTTTTGCGGCGATTCATGGCGCTTTCGCCATAGATGGCAGTAGAGGTGAGATATGAAGGAACGAACAAAATTCGCATTGCTTGTGGGAGCTTTTGTTCTCGCATATTTTCTTCCGGTAGGACATCCTCGTTTTCAAAGCTCTCTCGCCGAGGCGTTCTTCATGGTGAAGGACTACGCCCGCGAGCACGTGCTCTTTTGCCTCGTGCCGGCGTTCTTCATTGCGGGCGCAATCGCCTGTTTCGTTTCGCAGGCGTCGGTGATGAAGTACTTCGGTGCGGGCGCCAACAAGATACTGAGCTATGGAGTGGCGTCGGTATCGGGGACCATTCTGGCCGTGTGCTCGTGCACGATACTGCCGCTGTTCGCCGGCATTCACCGGCGCGGCGCGGGGCTCGGTCCGGCGATAGCGTTCCTCTACTCCGGCCCGGCAATCAACGTGCTCGCCGTCATTCTCACGGCTCGCGTGCTCGGCTGGCAGTTGGGACTCGCGCGAGCGGTGGGCGCCGTCATCTTCTCGGTTGTGATCGGCCTGATCATGGCCTTCATTTATCGGAAGGAAGAGAGTGAGAAAAAAGCTGCGGCCGCCGCGGCAGCTCCTGTAGGAGAAGCTCGCCCGCTGGCCCAGACGGCCATGTATTTTGGCGCAATGGTTCCGATCCTGGTTTTTGCGGCATGGGGCAAACCCGCGCAGCCGGTGGGTTTGTGGGATGCCGTGTATCGCATTCACTGGCCGCTGACAGGTGCTTTCGCTGTCGCGCTATCCATCATCCTCTGGAAGTGGTTCAATAAAGAAGAGCTTTCCGAGTGGGTCGAGACCACGTGGGGATTCGCCAAACAGATCATGCCGCTGTTGTTCTTCGGAGTGCTCGCGGCGGGCCTCCTCCTGGGGCGGCCCGGCGTCGATAGTGGCCTGATTCCCGCACGATACGTCGCGGGCGTGGTCGGCGGAAACAGCCTGTGGGCGAATTTCTTCGCCTCGTTAGCCGGCGCATTCATGTATTTCGCCACGCTGACAGAAGTGCCGATCGTGCAGGGACTGATGGGCAATGGAATGGGGCCGGGCCCGTCTCTGGCTTTGCTGCTGGCGGGGCCTGCATTGAGCCTGCCGAGCATGCTCGTGATTCGGAGCGTAATCGGGACGCAAAAAACAATCGTGTACTGCGTGCTGGTGGTAATCATGGCGACGATTAGCGGCATGATTTACGGCGCCGTCATCGCGTGAAAATGGGAGGTAATCCATGAAAATCGAAATTTTCGGACCTGGCTGCGCGAAATGCCAGAAAACCGAGCAAGAAGTCGCGAAGGTCGTGAAGCAATTGGGTATCGATGTCGCTATCGAGCACATCACCGACCTCGATACGATCGTGGACCGAGGCGTGATGTTCACTCCGGCTGTCTTCATTGACGGCGAGAAAAAAATCGAAGGAAAAGTGCCGAAGGCGTCCGACATCGAAAAGTGGCTGAAAAAGTAGGAGAAGACGGAAATGGACCAGCTTGAATGGGAAGGCATCCCGCGGGAAAAGATCCCATGGTACCCGACGGTCGACTATGAGAAATGCGACGGCTGCAAGACCTGCTTCGAGTTTTGTCCGCATAACACATACGACTGGGACGAACAGAACACGCGGCCTGTCGCAGCCCGGCCTTATAACTGCATCGTGCAATGCAGCAATTGCGCCGGCCTCTGCCCTTCACAAGCGATCGCGTTCCCACCGCTCAGCATGCTGAAGGAGATGAAGGACCGCTGGCACGGCGCCGATTGACTTCATTTACGGAGGCGGCAGGGACTGGCCAAGAGCGAAGGGGGCTGACTCCATTTGCGGAAAACACCGGGGATTGTCTTTCGAGCCAGCATTAATGCTCGCATGCAGTCATTCCCCCTTTGGGAAAGGGGGACTAAGGGGGATTTCTCCGTGGCAGAGACTGACCCAAGAGCATCAATGTCAGCGAAGAGGCTTACTCCATTTACGGAATCCCGCTTGTGGATTCTCCGTTTGTGGATTCATAGAATGGAGTCTGTCCCCACCGATTCAGAGTGCATACGAGGAGAATGTCATGCTGTTTCAAAAATATAAGCTGACGGTCAGCACGCCGGAATGTTTGCCGTCATCTGTGGCCGTCGTCGCACAGGTCGATTTCGACGATGACCTGACGCAACTGCTGCCATACCTGAACGCCGAGTTCGCGCCGTGCATTTACGAGCCTAATATCCCGTTTCTCCGGTTCCGGAAATCCGGGAAAACGTTCGCGATCTATCCGGATAAAATCCTCATCAATCCTCTGAGGGACGAGGACGAGGCGCAAGAGGTTTTTGAGTGGATTCGGCAGTTTGTGAATGATGTGGCCGAGAGGAAGCAGGAAATTCGGCCATCGACCTGGAGCCTTTCGAGTCTCAAGCCGCTCGATATCTTCCGGCTGCTTCCCCGAACCAATTGCGGTCTCTGCAAAAAGCAGACCTGCATGGCGTTCGCGGCCGCGGTCGCCACAGGAGAAGCGGGCCCCGACGACTGCCCTCCCCTGCGTGATGACCCGCAGAAACGTGCTGAGCTTCTGAAGCGGTTTGGATGAGAATGAGCCAAGAAGAGGTACAACCGAAAATCACTCGCATCCTGGTCGACGGGCAACCGATCGGATTGCGCAGCCTGGAAACGGCCTTTGAGAACGTACGGCGGCGTCACCTTGATTCGGAGAGAGCGCTCAAACGCGCCCTCGTCGAGGAGATGCGGAACATGAAAAATTACATCCCGCAGGCGGCCGAGACGAAATACGAGAGGGCTTTGCTGCGGGAATACCGCAGGTACCTGGGCGAACCGGTCGACGATGACGAGCCTGCCGGACTCACGATCAAGGTGCTCGGACAGGGCTGCCCGAGATGCGAGCAGTTGACGCAGGAGGTCATGGCGGCGCTCGGCGAGCTCGGGCTTGCAGCCGATGTCGAGCACGTCACCGACATCAATCAGATCGCCGAGTATAGCGCTGTTGGAACGCCTGCTCTTGTTTTCAATAAAGATGTCAAATCGGTTGGGCGCGTTCCGAAAAGGGAGCAGATAAAAAAATGGCTTCAGGAAGAAGCACAGAAAAGGAAGGAATAATGCGGCTGATTCGGCGCGCTCTGCTGTTGGAAATGGTTTTTGCTCTCGTTCTTTTCGGCACCGCGTGCAAGCAAGGCACAGTGCTGGGAAGCGCCGCGGGAAGCAGCCCGCAAACAGGAGAAAATGAGTCAGACCTGGCCCTTTCTGCCATACTGTTCGTGAATGAAATGAGTTGTCCGTGCACCCGCGAACAATGCAGGGTAGCCGAGGGAATCGTGCAGGCATTAAAAGCAGACTTCTCAAGCCGGATGCGCTTCAAGACGATCGATTATGAACTTGAGAACGAAACGGCAAAGCCGCTGATGGAAAAGTACGATGCTATCATGCTCCCGGTTCTCGTGGTGCTCGAGGGCGACCGGCTGGTCTGGCTATGCGAGGATTTCTCGGACGAGAACGCGGTGCGCGCCAAAATCGAAGAACTGGTTTTGAGAGTCGACAACCAAAGGAAATAGATTAGGAGACCGTCGTCCACAGGCGGCGTCTTGTGACGCGAGAGAAGCCTTGGACGCGGCCGCATCTGTAAAGGAGCCGTAACGTGACGAAAATAAAATCAATTACCACACTCTTTCTATTGGCCATCTGCGCAATCTCCATCTATCTGATCTTTTCCGGCGGGGACAACGAAGGCATATCTGCGGAACAATCGGTTCAATCGAGGCCTTCGAACGACGCGCTGCCGGGGAAAGACCAAACGACATCGCAGGATAATAGCGCATCAAACCAGATTGTCGCGTCTTATTTCCATGGAAACAGGCGGTGCAGAACATGCCTCACGATTGAGGCGTACACGGAAGAGGCGTTGAAGGAGAAATTTGCGGAAGAACTGGAGAAGGGCAAGCTCGTTTGGCGCTCCATCGATATCACAGTCGCCGAGAACAAACATTTCGTGAACGATTACCAGTTGTACGCGCAATCAGTTGTTCTCTCCGCTGTGCAGGATGGTAAGCAAACAAAATGGAAGAACCTCGACAAAGTGTGGCAGTTGGTCCGAAATAAACAGGAATTCTTCTCTTATATCCAGACGGAAGCCGCGGACTTTTTGAAAGAGAGTAATTCATGACTGAAGTTGTCTTGGGCGCCTTTTCTGCACTGTGGCTCGGCATATTGACGTCGATAAGCCCCTGCCCGCTCGCCACTAACATCGCCGCAATGTCCTATATCGGCAGGCGCGTCGGCAGCCCCCGCCACGTGTTCGCAAGCGGCATCCTCTATACATTGGGAAGGGCATTCACATACCTGTTCCTGGGCGCCCTTCTGGTAAAGAGCCTGCTTTCCGCGCCTCAGATATCGTTCTTTTTGCAGTCGAACATGAACAAGATTCTCGGACCTGTCCTGATTCTGGTCGGATTATTCCTTTTGGGCGTCTTCCGCTTCTCGCTTCCCGGCATCGGCCTGAGCGATTCATTCAAACGCCGAATAGAGAGAATGGGCGTCGGCGGCGCGGCTTTATTGGGGATCATTTTCGCGCTCTCGTTCTGTCCGGTATCCGCGGCGCTGTTCTTCGGAAGCCTGATCCCGCTCGCCGTCAGCGCCGGATCGACCGCTTTGTTGCCGTCGGTCTATGGCATCGGCACGGCTCTGCCCGTCGCTCTGTTCGCCATCCTCATAGCGTCCGGTGTGCATTCGGTCGGAAAAGTGTTCAACCGAATCACCGCCTTCGAGCTGTGGGCACGCCGCATAACCGCTTTACTCTTCATTGCGATTGGGCTGTATTTCTGCACAGTCTATATCTTCCATCTTTCTTTTTCATAAATCTCCGTGAATTCTCATCTCCTCGCACATTTCAATACCTTGGGAAAATCGGACGCGGAACAATTGAAGAAATCTATTAACAAAGTGGAGCAAATTGATGTACAATCTGCGTATAGGCTTGAATGGACGAATATGGCGTCTCCAACGGAGAAGGTGACGAGGTTTTTTTAAGGCGCTTTCCTTTGAGACTCGAGTTTGTATGATCCAGCCGCTTAAGCGCTGGTCCCTGATGCAAAGCCGAGCCTCGGCGGGAGCGCATCCTTCTCCCGCCGAGCTCACAGCTTAAGTCTGAGAGACTAACTTACTTCCTTTTTGACTTAGACTTTGGGTTCTTGGCGCCCTCTTTCGTCGAAGACTGGCAACCACATCCACAACCCTTGCTCTTCTTCGAAGACATTTGTATCACCTCCTTTTCGTCAGATATCAGAGTCGCTGAAGCCCCCATCCCGTTCAAGTCTCTGTCATTAAGTATTAAAGCAATAATTTAAATAAATTTGAAAAAAAAATTACGCCTTCCGCTCGATCTCGTGAATTCGGGAAAGGACGGCTTCGAGTTCCCTCCGGAGTTCTTGTTCATACTTCCTGAGAAGCGTTAAGCTATCATGAGCCGCCTTCCGCGGCCCCTTGCGAGCACGCGCCTTTCCCCGGCATCCACAGGCGCACACCTTTGAAAGGACTTCCTGGCAATGTTCGAGAGCATCGTGGTCAATATCATACGGAATTGAATATCCTTTTCGCTCGCTCCGCACCAGTCCTGTCAGCTTGAGCACCTTCAAGTGTTGAGAAACAGCGGCGGGAGTAATACCCAGCTCTTTTGCCAGTTGGTTCACGCCCAGGGGCCCCCTTTCTCTCAGGGCATTTATGATCTTGATGCGCGATTCAACCCCAAGCGCTTTGAACAGTTCAGCTTCTCTACTTTCCATATGATGGCCCTCAATTAAGTATTTGCTTAAATAATACGCCACGATTCATGTTTTTTCAAGCAATTTTTCCGGCGTTACAATCCCCGTTTGACAAACGCCAATACACCCTATATCATATTAGCATGTACTAAAACAGTTCGGCGGCCTCATTTATGGACGACATCAAAGAATTATCCCGCTTTTTCAAAGCCCTTTCTTCTGAGACGCGTGTTCGCATGGTGTACTTGTTGAAGCGGCATACGCTGTGCGTTGGAGCGCTTTCCGAGCGACTGGGTGTCAGCCAGGGAGCTGTATCGCAGCACCTTCGCGCCCTTCGAGAAATGGGTCTGGTGACGCCGGAGCGTCATAGCTATTTTCTACACTATCGTTTGAACGAAGAAGCTTTCGGCCAATGGAAAGAGGCGATTGAATGGATTTCCCAAGCCGGCGCGGCGCTCGCGCACAAGCGGCCAGCCGGCAAGAAGAAGCCGCCGTGCCTGTGCCAGGGCAACAAGAATTGTCACGGACCCGAAGAACTGCAAAATGACGGCAATCATTCGCTGAAACAGGACAGGAAATGCCATGGGGAAGCAAAGAATACCGTCCGCCCAAAGCGGAAAGACTGAAATCAAATCATCTCATTTTTCAATCAAGCAACATCAAGGATTCACGGAAATGAAACCATTAAATGGGAAGAAAATCGCTACGCTTCTGATTTTCGTCCTCGTTATCATGCTTTTGGCCTATCGATTATTCTGGTATCGTCATTCGATCGCTGTTACCTTAGTCAGGAAAGCGGAGATTCAGCGCTTGGTGCAGGGGCCGGGAACGGTACAGTCGCGGGTGCCGGTCGCGGTGGGCGCCAAAATAACGGGTATTTTAGTGAAACTCTATGCGGACCAGGGGGAACGAGTAAAGAAAGGGCAACTTCTGGCCGAATTGGACTCTGATCAATTAAGAGCGCAAATGGCCGGCGCTCGCGCTGCGAAAAATCGAGCCGAACAGACTCTATCGGGGGCCCGGGCCGACCTGCTAAAAAGCCAGGCGAATCTGGAATTGACCCAAAGCAATTATCGGCGATATTCGGAGTTGCTGAAAAACGGCATCATTTCGCAAGCGGTCTTTGACACTACTGAGGCCGCGCTCAAAGTCGCCGAGAGCAATGTCACTGTTTCCGAGCATGCTATAGCCGCTGCGGAAGCGGAGTTTCAGGAGGCCGACTTCAGGGAACGTGCGGCGGAGGCGGAATTCGCGTATACCCGCATTTTTGCTCCTATGGACGGACTCGTTACTTCGCGAACGACGGAAGTCGGAGACACCATCTCTCCCGGACTGCCCATTTTCCAAATGGTGGATTATCAGGTCTGGTCAGCCACGTGGATAGACGAAACGAAGTTGGCCGAATTGCGTGAGGGACAGAAAGCTTCCATCAGACTCAGGTCGGGACGGGTCTTTCAGGGAGAGGTCGTCCGCATAAATAAGGAGGCGGATATCGTGACTCGCGAACTGGAAGTGGATGTGAAGTTTGACTCCTTGCCGGAACCTCTGGTGATCGGAGAAGAAACGGAAGTTGAAATTCAAACTGGAACTCAGACAGCCCCTGTGGCTCCGCTGTCCGCCATAACCCAGCAGAAAGGCTCGAAAGGGGTCTTCTTGGTCTCCGATGCGCTCGTAAGCTTCCGTCCTGTTTCGACAGGGTTTGAAAACGGGGGGAAAGTAGCGATAATAGACGGACTCAAAGAGGGTGACATGGTGATAATCAACCCGGCGGGAATCAAGCCTGGCAATTATGTGAAACCGGAACTTGAGGCGAGCGCGAGCTGATTCATGGATTTAGCGGTATACGACCTGAAGATTCATAAGGGCCGCTTTGTTGCCACGGTTCTAGGCGTTGGCTTGCTCTTTACCATTGTCCTCGCCATGAACGGCATCTATCGCGGAGTTATTTTTGAGGGACTCGCTTTCATTCGAGTGACGAATCCCGATCTTTGGGTCGTGGAGAGATATCGAGGAGGACCATTCAACGAGCAGTCCACTCTGCCCCAATATTATCACTACAGGGTCGGGGCGACACCGGGAGTCGAAAAAGCCAGTCCTCTCATCTTTTACGTTGTGGAGCGAGTAATAAACGGCAGGAGCCGGCGCTTCAGCATTGTCGGTTATGACGTTTTTGGCGGACTAGGCGGACCGAAAAAGATATACGCCGGCAGAAGCATCCAACAAGCTCATTATGAAATGGTAGCCCATCCAAAATTGGGAGTGAGCCTTGGAGACAAAATACGCCTGGGCCTGCACACCTATATAGTGGTCGGTTTGGCCAAAGAAGCAATCTCTCCCGATGGAGAACCCCTCGTTTACCTTTCGCTGCCTGACGCCCAGGAAGTGCTCTACCAAAAAGACAATGAGGAGGTGCGCGCCCAGCGCGAGCGGCTTCTTCAAACTCTATCGAAGCAGACGTATTTATCACCCGCCCAATCACAAAAACTGGTTCCTCTGCTTCAAGCGGATACCCACATTATCAATGCAATTCTTGTCCGCCTGCAGCCTGGCGCAGACCGTGACCAGGTAGCGCAGTATATCAAGAAATGGCTCTATTTATCGGCCTTCAGCACACAAGAAGAGAGTCAATTAATGATGAAGGGACGACTGGGAACCATGAAGAAACAGCTTTTCCTCTTCAGAACGCTTCTCATGATCGTATCCGTGGTCATCATTTCTCTGGTGGTCTACACCTTCACCACGGAGAAAATTCAAAGCATAGCCGTCATGAAGCTCATTGGCGCCCCTAACTTCGTGATAGCTCGCCTCGTGATGGAACAATCGCTTCTCCTGACAGCAAGCTCCTTTCTGTTTGGCCTGATTGTTATTCAGAACACGTACACGCTGTTCCCCAGAACAATATTGAGGGTTCCTTCCGATGATGTCATTACATTCGCCATTGCTTTGATCGGCGGCATTTTCGCGAGCATTTTGGGCCTGTGGCGGGCGATAAGGACGGAACCCGCTAGGGCTTTGGGAGGATAGGAATGGAAGTTCTCAGGGCCGAAGCGCTCTCAAAATTATTCGGATCCGGCCATCTTGAGGTCCAAGCTCTCGAGGATGTAAATCTGGCCGTCTCCGAGGGCAATCTTGTGGCATTACTCGGACCGAGCGGCTCCGGGAAGACAACATTGCTCCTGTGCATTAGTCTGATTCTTAAACCCACAGCAGGCACGATCGTCTTCGATGGACAGACAATTTTTCAGAAGAACGGCTGGACAGGCGTCGATGTCCGCCGCCTGCGCCGCGAGAAAATCGGATTCGTTTTTCAATCTCATAATCTGATCCCATTTCTTACGGCGCGGCAAAATGTGCTTTTCTCCTTGAACCTGGTTGGCGTAACGGGAAATCAGGCTCAAACTCGGGTTACGGAGCTTCTCGAATACATGGAAATCGCTGATAGGGCCGATTACCTGCCAGCCTTCCTTTCCGGAGGCGAACAACAGCGCGTGGCGATTGCGCGGGCCTTGGCCAACAGCCCGCGCTTGATCCTTGCCGATGAACCGACTGCCTCCCTTGACACAACCAGAGGGAAACGGGTCATGGAATTATTGAAGCGGATCGCCGGACAAAATAAGTCAGCGGTAATCGTGGTCACTCATGATGTGAGGATGATCGAGGGTTTCGACCACGTATATCACTTGAAAGACGGACGTATTGACCATTGGCAAAACCGAGTCGGCGCCCTTGAAAACTCGAAATCCTCAGGTTCGTAAGGAAATAGATGACGAAGGACACTCAGATAATTGAGGCTTCTCATCTGGCCAAGCGCTTCGGCGATGTCGTTGCCGTCGATTCCGTCAGCTTCGACGTGCGGCGTGGCGAGCTGTTCGGGTTTCTCGGCCCCAATGGCGCGGGCAAAACCACAACGATCAACATGCTCACCGGCCTGGCCCGACCCGACTTGGGAACTATCCGGATCGGCGGCATCGACTGCGTGAAGAATCCCCGGGCGGCCCAGCATCTCATCGGCGTGGTGCCGGACGAAAGCAACCTCTACCCGGAGCTCACCGGCTTCGAAAATCTCTGCTTCTGCGCGTCTCTTTACGGAATCGGCAAGAGCGAACGGCAGACCAGAGCAAAGGCTCTTCTCGGCGATTTCGGGTTGAGCGAGGCGGCGGACCGCAAGTTCGGCGGTTATTCCAAGGGCATGAAGCGCAAGCTCACCATCGCCGCCGGGATCATCCACACCCCCGAAATCCTGTTCCTGGACGAACCGACCACCGGCATCGACGTGGCCAGCGCGCGGCAGTTGCGTCAGCTCATCGCCGATCTGCATCAAGGCGGAACCACCATATTTCTGACTACGCATTATATCGAAGAGGCGGAGCGGCTGTGCGATCGCATCGCGTTTATCGTGTCCGGCCGCATCGTCCGGATCGATTCAGTCGAGCATCTGGTTCAGCCCATCCAGGAGAAGCACGTGGTCCAGATTGCCTGCGCAGATCAACTGTCGAACATACTGGACAAGCTCGCTGATTCCTTCGCCGATCTGGACTTCTCCATCCTCGCGCCCGGCGTGATTCGTGTAGAGGCAGACGAGCCTGTCCGCGTCGGGCCGATAATCCGCCTTTTGGAAGAGCAGGGGGTCGAGGTCAGAGAGGCCCGGAGAATGCGGCCCTCGCTCGAGGACGTATTCGTGCGGATAACCGGCATCGAGGCCGATGCCATGCGCAAAGAGAAGGAAAAAGCGGGAGGCGGCCAATGAAGCTGTGGATCGCTTTCTGGAATATCGTCCTCAAGGACATGCGAACCTATTATTTGAAACCGCCCAACGTCAGTTGGGGAATTGTGTTCCCTCTGGCTTGGACGGCCATGTTTTTCATCAGGTCTGGAACCGGTGTGGGAAGCATCCTGAGCCTGCTTCCGGGAGTGGTGGCCGTCTCGATCCTGTTCGGAACAACCTCCATGCTTGCGGTGACGGTGACCTTCGAGAAGAAGCAGCGCTCATTCGAGCGCCTGCTGCTCGCACCCATTCCATTGGAACTCCTGATGCTGGCCAAGACGGGTGGAGCAATTGCATTCGGCATCGCCAACGCCTCCGTGCCTGTCGTGTTAGCGGCGTTTCTGGTCGATCTGTCGCGGGTGGCATGGAGCGCGTTTATTCCGGCTGTTTTCCTGATCGCTGTTGCCTCGACCTTTCTGGGCCTCTTCATCGCCGTGGCGGTCAGCGAGGTGTTCGAGGCCCAAACGTTCTCCAACTTCTTCCGATTTCCCATGATCTTCCTCTGCGGGCTGTTCTTCCCCATCGAAAAGCTGCCGCTGTTTCTCAAACCTTTGTCGTACGCGCTGCCGCTCACCTACGGCGCCGACGTGCTGCACGCGTCGGTCAGCCAGGTCGGGCAAATGCCGTTGCCGCTGGACTTCGGGTTGCTGGCGGCGTTCTGCGCGGCTCTCTTCGCAGTCAGCCTGCGAAACATCCGCCGGAAGTGGATCGTGTAGGAGGAGAAGGCACGGATGAAAATCGGCAGTTTTGAATTCAACCTCCGAGAACTGGCTGGCTCGATGGGCGATTTCGGCACCTTGTTCCCTCTTGCGATCGGTTACATCGCGCTGTGCGGAATGGATTGAATCCGGCCGGGCTTCCGCCGAGCCTGATTTCCTTTCACTTTCATGGTTGATAGCCGTCGGTCAGCGTCTCGAGGAAAGCGACAATATCATCCACTTCCTCATCAGTCAGGCCCAGCCTGCCGAACGTGCCCGGCATCGGAGGGTCGTGCCGATGGACGTTCTCGGGGACCTCCGGCGGCGGCCAGTCGGCCACGTCGCGCGTGTTGTTGAATTGGACCACTTCATGAAGCGTCTCAAACACGCCATTGTGTTCGTACGGCGGAGTCATCGCGACATTGCGCAACGAGGGGATTTTGAACTTGCCGTTTTCCATCGGGTCGTTTAAGACAGCGCCCAGACCCAAATCCACATAGTCGTCGCCCTCGGGATTGAACGGCGGCGGCAGGAGATAGAATGGATTATCCGGGTTCTTTGGGGTGCCGAGATTCTGGTGGCCGAAATTTGTGAAAAGCGGCCTGCCGTCGGGACCGCCGTCGAGCGAGTGGCAGTTCTTGCATTTGGCCTTGCCCGTGAACAGGTCATACCCGCGCAACTCGGCTTCGGTGAGTTCAGTCTCTCCGTCCTGCCAATAATCGAATTTCGAGGTGAACGGGCTTACCTCCTCAGAGCGCTCATACGCTGCGATTGCCTCGGCCACTGACTCAAACGCCTCGTCCATGCTCCGTAGCGATTTCCAGCCGAACACCTCGATGAAGAGCGGCGCATAGTCGGAACGCAACACCGCCATCACAACCTGACGCTTGTTCCGGTTATGCATCTCGAGCGGGTCGAGCAACGGCATTTGAGCCTGTTCCTCAAGCGTGTCCGCCCGCCCATCCCAGAATAGTCCGCCTACATACATGCCTTCCATGATCCCGGGACGCGGCGTCGGGTCGTAATACAGCGCCGGGCTGAAAGCGGCATACCCCACGCTTTGGGCGTTTCGGCTCTTGACGGCAAATGGGAGAGCCCCTTGTGATACCGGCAGGTCGCTGTCGGGGTCTGCGAATCCCGCCGCCGGATCGTGACATGAAGCGCAGGCTTGGCCGGGCGGCTTCGACAGGTTTGTGTCGAAAAAGATAGATTTTCCAAGAAAAACAAGGTCATCGTCCTCGGAAGCCCAGACCTGGAACGCGCTGATGAGCACCATCGCGATTGCCAGGACCGGCACTACAGCGAAAAGGGTGATTCGGCGACCTGATGGACTTCTGCCTGACATCGTCTTTCTCCTTCCTCTCTGCAAGAACTGACTTATGGGACACAGACGGGGTATGACCCACAGCACGTCCGCGCAACGCGGACTCCTCCGGATAAGGATGCTCTTTCAGGACTTGCGTCCCGCGGGCTGGTCACCTGAAACCGTTGTCCTGAACACACAATCATGCCGGAAGTTTGATTTCTGCGCTAGTGACAGCGGCAAAATCCTGTCGCACCGGCGACTCCATACTGCCAAAATGGAGAGCGTTCGCCGTGTCAGCAGAGGTACTACCCGGAAGCCGTAGAAACGCTTTTTATCTTTGGAAACCGGCGGCGCAGACTGGTTGACAAAGCGACGCTTTTTTGATATATTGCCATTGGGTAATATATATGGAAGAGCTAAAAGAGTATACCACCGTCTTCAAGGCGCTTGCCGACAAGAGCCGCGCGCGCATAGGGCTTACGCATCTAAATCGGCCCTTGGGGGCGGATTTTTGCTGACTGCTCCTTCTTATTGGCTCTGTTGGGTTTCCTTTGTGGTTTTGGAGATG
>QZKU01000114.1 GCA_003598085.1 Candidatus Abyssobacteria bacterium SURF_5 | reverse complement strand
TGTCGCGCCCCGCGGGGGCGCGTGGATTGAAACGCGCTGATTGCGCATGACGCACATCAGGCACTGCGTCGCGCCCCGCGGGGGCGCGTGGATTGAAACGAGTCAACGAGATAGCATCGGTCGCGGTCGCCCTCGTCGCGCCCCGCGGGGGCGCGTGGATTGAAACGAGTCAACGAGATAGCATCGGTCGCGGTCGCCCGTCGCGCCCCGCGGGGGCGCGTGGATTGAAACTCCCCGACCAGGACATCGGGCTTGAAAAGGTTGGTCGCGCCCCGCGGGGGCGCGTGGATTGAAACCACATGGCATTGTTTGATGCCATCAGTAAGGCCGTCGCGCCCCGCGGGGGCGCGTGGATTGAAACTGGAATGCAGAGTCTGAATGTTGCTCGATCGTCTGTCGCGCCCCGCGGGGGCGCGTGGATTGAAACATCAAGACGCTGGATAGCGACGAGGAAGCAAGGCGTCGCGCCCCGCGGGGGCGCGTGGATTGAAACATTCGCGCTGTGCTGCATGATGGCCTCGTCGATGTCGCGCCCCGCGGGGGCGCGTGGATTGAAACATACATCCGTACGACGCTCAGCGCGAGGACATGCGGTCGCGCCCCGCGGGGGCGCGTGGATTGAAACCCGCATACTCGTTCCTCCGAACCGTCCACGCCGTGTCGCGCCCCGCGGGGGCGCGTGGATTGAAACGCCATCAGCCAGGAACGTGTACGGCCGCCCCTGAAAGTCGCGCCCCGCGGGGGCGCGTGGATTGAAACGTTCGGCTATTGTCATTATGGAGGAGGTAGCCGCGTCGCGCCCCGCGGGGGCGCGTGGATTGAAACTGATAGAGCGGAGGTGATATCAAGTGAGCAGACGGTCGCGCCCCGCGGGGGCGCGTGGATTGAAACGGCAGGCGAGGCGACGGAAGACTGTGGCCGGCGTCGCGCCCCGCGGGGGCGCGTGGATTGAAACCGGCATCCGACATGCCCGGAGACCGGGCGCGTTATGTCGCGCCCCGCGGGGGCGCGTGGATTGAAACGAGTCAAAGCGCGTCTGGCCATTCTGCGCCTTGTGTCGCGCCCCGCGGGGGCGCGTGGATTGAAACGGCGTATAAAGGAAATCCCTTCGCCGCATGTATGTCGCGCCCCGCGGGGGCGCGTGGATTGAAACCTGGTTTCCCGCGTCTCCCCATCCTGGGACGGGGAGGTCGCGCCCCGCGGGGGCGCGTGGATTGAAACCTCGATCTCCGCCTGCTCCTGCGAGCTGGCGGGTCGCGCCCCGCGGGGGCGCGTGGATTGAAACCTTGTGCGGGTCGAGCTTGTGCGGAGGGGACTGCTGTCGCGCCCCGCGGGGGCGCGTGGATTGAAACATGAGGCTCTCATAGGTTTCACCCGCAGGCGTTGTGTCGCGCCCCGCGTGGGCGCGTGGATTGAAACTTAATATCGAGCTGGGTTATTACCGCCTTAGAGAGTCGCGCCCCGCGTGGGCGCGTGGATTGAAACCCTTCGGTTGACGTGTGGCGCGAATGTCTGCGGGCGTCGCGCCCCGCGTGGGCGCGTGGATTGAAACGGTTTTGGTGACGGCTAATGTTTCGCCGGGGTGCTGTCGCGCCCCGCGTGGGCGCGTGGATTGAAACCGCTGGATTTCCTCGCTCACAAGCACCCACTGCTTGTCGCGCCCCGCGGGGGCGCGTGGATTGAAACGCTCCGCGCCAGACCATGCGCGCATGGCCTAGGCCGTCGCGCCCCGCGTGGGCGCGTGGATTGAAACACTCGTGGCTTCAGCAGAACCCGGACGTGCGCAATGTCGCGCCCCGCGTGGGCGCGTGGATTGAAACGTCGCCCCTTTCGCCTTTTCCCTCGCAGCCATGTCGCGCCCCGCGTGGGCGCGTGGATTGAAACCCGCTGCCGGGTGAAGGCGATAAATAAATACGAGGTCGCGCCCCGCGTGGGCGCGTGGATTGAAACTTTAATGGAGTGCTCGAGCAGGCGCATTTCCGGCGTCGCGCCCCGCGGGGGCGCGTGGATTGAAACGATTGCGTGGCCGGTCGGGAATGCCGCCTTGGGTTGCAAATGGGGTCGCATCTTTATTCTTTACTATTCTACTCATAGTAAAGAAGTTGCCTTAGTGACCGAAGTGCTGTCTCCAAGATCCCATGCTTCCTTCCTCCCGGCCCCAGAATAGACGCGTAATTCGCGGTTCGCGGTTTTCGTGCGCTTTCGCGGCGACGAATGCTTTTGTCTTTGCCGTTCTCCGCGGGTCTTCGTGATCTCCGTGGTGAGAAATTAGTCCAAGGTCCAATGTTCAAGGTTCAAAGTTGAAGAGATAAAGGCAGGTAACAGTCCGTGGTCCACAGGTCGCCAAAAGAAGAAAGCCGGAGAAAGCAGTAAGGCAATATGTAACCGCAGAGGCGCAGAGGTCGCAAAGATTTAAGATACAGATCTCTTGCATGTACTTCTCTGCGCTCTTTGCGTCTCAGCGGTGAAAAGGAGGTTTTTCCTGTGGGGCGATACGTTCCAGGTTTAAAGGTTGTGAAAGAATAGCAGGCAGGATGCCTGCGCTACGCGAGAGGATAACTCGAAATGACTCGGTTACGGCCGCGTGTTCTGGATTCCTGGCGGCAGCGGGGTCGCGACCCGAACGCAGGCGAGACATGCGGGAATGATCACGCCAAACGCGTGACTTCACTTCGTTCAGCGGGGTATGCCATCGGCGTCGATCGGCGTTCATCGGCGGTTGAAGAAACGTTTTTTCGGGCACGTCGCGCCGTGCCCCTACGATGATAATTTACGTGAATGGTTTGTTTCCGAGAATTCGTTTAATTCGCCTAATCCGTGAAATTTGTTCTGAGCATGCCGGCAAGCCATTATGAGGAGAGAGGCAGATTGAGAAGTTCTCTGAGGAGATCATCCGCTGCGGCACAATCTTCAGGAGAAAGTCTACCCAATTTTCTGAGGACGAGCCGTGTTTCTATGCTCGATATGACAGGCTTGACGGCTGAGGGTTTCAGTAAACCGGCGGAGCGCCAGTCAGCAATGAGACATTCCTCACTTCCTCTTCGCCGAATTTGGCTGGTGACGGCTATGATGACGATATCGGAGAAGGATTTGTTATGGTTATTCGAACTGATAACTGCGGCCGGTCTTTTTTTTGTAGAAGATTGGTCGGTGAAAGGAAAAGGGACGAGAACAACATCGCCTCGTTCATAGGTTGTCATATGCGGAGTCTTCTTCGTTATCCCACACTTTCTTGAAGGACGCAGAAGACAGCTCCTGACAGCTCTTTAACAGATGGCCCCTGTCCCTCTTGCCCTCAAGATACTGGATGAAATCGTAAACCTCGGCCAGAAGCTTTTCCGGAAGCTTATCGATTTCGTTTTTTATGGTCTCTCTCAACGACATTGACTCAACTCCCTCTGCTCCGAAGCGACTCTCCTATAAAAATAGTATATACGGCAGGCGCGAATGTCAAGTTGACTGGACGATGTTTCCGGTAAAAAAAGAAGCAAGTAAAGAGCAGAGAGGGGATGATTTCTCGAACAGCGGGGCTTCGCAGGCGACCCATCGCATCGCCCCCACGGTTCACGGGTGATGGCGGGGAAAGTCCCGCTTAGTCCCCCTTTAATAAAGGGGGAGATTCAGAGAGATGCGAGAGTTGAGAGCGATTTGTTTTTGCTCCTCAATCGCCTTTGATAAAGGGGGAGATTCGTTTTTTGATAAAGGGGAATGATTCTTCGACGGGCTCAGAATGACACAGCGTCGGCCATTGCCGCGGATCGAGGAGGATGAAATCCCCCTTAGTCCCCCTTTGTGAAAGGGGGAGATTCAGATGCGTGATGGCGGTGGAGAAGAGAGAGATTTCTCCCGAGAAGAAGAAGAATTCAGAGGTAGGGGCTGAAGAGCCAGCAGAAGGAATCGCGAATCTGGACGAGGAGCGGGCGGCCGTCCATCTCGGCCAGCGAGGTCTCTCGGGATTTTGAAAGCGCCTGCAGGAATTTATCGGCAAGAGTTCTGTTCAGCGACGCGTCGAATATCTCGAGGACCAACTCGAAGTTGAGCCGCAGGCTGCGCGGATCAAGGTTGGCGGAGCCGACGACGGCATAGAGATCGTCGACAAGGAATATCTTGCTATGGACGAAGGGGGGCGGCTGGTAATAGATGCGCACGCCTTGCTGGAGAAGCTGCCACAGCATGTTGTCGGATGCCCATTTGACATAGGGCAGATTGTTTTTTGATGGCAGAATCACGCGCACGTCGACTCCGCGGAGGGCGGCGGTCTGGAGCGCTCCGATGAAATCGCGCGAGGGCAGGAAATAGGGGGTCATGATGAAGACGCGATGCCGCGCCGCCGCGACTGCGCCCGTAAAAATGATGGAAAGGATATCCATGTCGTCGTTAGGCCCATCGACGATGACGCGGCAGAGGGCCTCGCCTTCCGTCTCACCGTTTGTCTCGACCGGGACCGGGATCTGCGTTCCGGTGCAAAAGCTCCAGTGCGCGAGGAAGACCTGCTCCATCTGGGTGACGACCGGCCCGCTCACGCGGAAATGGAGGTCCTCGACGCGAGCGGGATTTGAAGCATCGGCCGCCAGATGGCGGTCGCCGATGTTCATGCCGCCGGTGAAACCGACCTTGCCGTCGGCCACCAGGATTTTGCAGTGATTGCGCAGGTTGATGAACAGCGACGGCGGCAGCAGCTTCGGAGGGAGGAACCTGGCGACCGGGACCCTGGCCCGTTTGAGCAGCGTTCCGGCGCGCGGGAACGAATAATATTCTCCGACTCCGTCCAGAATGACGCGCACGTCAACGCCCCGGCCAACGGCGTCCTTCAGGGCTGCGATGAAAGCCCGGCCCGTTGTGTCGGAATCCATGATGTAAGTGGATAGATAGAGGCGTCGCCGCGCGCCGTTGATGGCGTCGAGCATGGCGGGGAAGGCCTGTTCGCCATGCTCGAGGGGCTCGACGCGGTTGCCTCCAAGCAGGCGCAGGTTGGTGATCCTGTCAGCAAGCCTGATGATCGCCCGATACGGCTCAGGCGCGGAGGAAGGAAACGACGGCTCCTGCCTGCTGAGTTCTTCAGCCGCCTCAGAATCGCTGCGCAGGAGCAGGGTCAATGCGCCGCCGAGCCGCTGGCCTTGCGTTTGCACGCGGTTGATTCCGAAGAGAAAATACAACAACGGACCGAGGGGCGGGAACAGGAGACAGAATCCGATCCAGGCGAAGGCGGCGCGCGGGTCGCGCTTGTTGAGAAGCGCATGCAGCGCGCTCGCCCATGAGATGAAAGCGATAAAGATGACCAGCGCCCAATTGAGAAAGGGCGTGGTACTATTCCAGGCGGAAACGAGAACGTCGTGGAATGTCTGGCCGGTCATGTCCATGGCCGCAACGCCGGTTTCCAAGTGTGTTGGGGGAAATGTGAGGTTGCGCAATTGAGCATTTATATCAAAATGCGGGTGAGAAGTCAAAGAGGAAGGGGTATTGCTTTTTGGCGTTGGTCGCCATATAATCGGACCGCCGTGGTTTTGCGGCCCGACTGCTCTTCGCCGAAAGTCGATTTTCTGTATATGGAGGAAAAATAATGAGTGTTGATTTTGAAGCGATCCGAAAGCTGTTTCCCGTGACCGATAATTTCGTGTATCTGCTGGCGAACGGAAAGTCGCCGCTGCCGAAGCCGGTGGCGCAAGCCGCCAACGATATGAACGAGGCCATGATGAATTCGGGCGTGATCGCAATGGCGCTATCGCGCAATATGATTGAGGAGACGCGCGAGAAAATGGCGCGCCTGATCGGTTGTGACGCCGAGGAGATCGCGTTCTCGCGCAATACGGCGGAGGGGATCCTGTGGCTCGCGCAGTCGATCGCGTGGAAGAAAGGCGACGAGGTTCTGTTTACGCGCCGCGAATACCCGTCGATCGTTTATCCGTTTCTCGCGCAGAAGCATTGCGGGGTGAAGGTGAAGCTGGTCGAGCAGGATAAGAGGAGAATCACGCCCGAGGTGATCGAGAAGGGGATTACATCTCGCACGCGGCTTGTGGCCGTTAGCTGGCCTCAGTTCGATACCGGCCAGCGTCCGAACCTGGAAGCGATCTCGGAGCTGTGCCGCGGGCGCGGAATCATTTTTCTCGTCGATCCGATACAATGTCTCGGCTCGATCCGGCTCAACGTGAGAGAAAAGGGGGTCGATTGCCTGAGCGCGGGCACACATAAAGGATTGCTGGGGCTGCCCGGCCTCGGCATCTTCTATTGCAAGAAGGATCTGCTCGAACAGCTCCGGCCGGTTCATATCGGGTGGGGCAGTCTCGAACATGAAGAGACGATGGAATACGACATCGAGTCGTACGACTTCAAGCCGGCCAAGGGCGCGCGCCGGTACGAGGAGGGGTGCAAGAATTTTGCCGGCATCGCCGCTCTGAACGCGTCGCTTACGCTGCTCGAGGAAATCGGAGTGGAGAATATCGAGCGGCGTCTGAAACAGGTGACCGATTACCTGTGCGAGAAGGCGCGCGCCAAGGGATGCGAAATCATGAGTCCGCGGGATAACGACGAATGGTCGGGAATCGTTCTGCTGCGCCTCCCGAAGCAGGATCCGTATAAACTTGCGGAAGAACTGCGGGAACACCTGATCATGGTTCATGCAATGCGCGGCTGCCTGATCATGGGATTCAATTTCTATAATAATGAAGAGGACGTCGACAAGTTGATGGCGCATATCGAAGCGGCGTGATAAAACGAACCACCAAGGCACAGAGGCGCCAGGACAAAAGGTTTAGTGTAACATCACGAATCAGAATCGGGCGGCCACATGGGCCGCCCCAACGGTTCAGGGGCAAGAGAAATCCCCCTTTAGTTAGGAGGCTGTCCCGTTATTGAGATTTGTCTTCTTCTGCCAGACCCTGGATTCCTGCTTTCGCAGGAATGACGGGCTACTCTGACTTGTCGATACCTTTCTGTCATCGGTGCCGACCCATTATAAGCCGACAGACACCATTCTACGAATTCAAGAGGACGTGAAACCATAAATGGAGTCAGTTCCCCGCGCGTTGGTGCCCTGTGATTGTTTCCGACCTCACACCGTGCGGTTGCCGTTGACGCGGTCTCTCAGGATGGTGAGATAGCGGTAGGGGAGTTTGACGCTGCCAAGCAGCATTTTGTCCTTGATCACGCCGTGGCAGTCGGAGCCGCCGGTGACCAGCAGGTTCAGTTGTTCGGCCACCGCGACGTACCTTGCTGTCTCGTCGGACGTATGTTTGGAGTAGAACGCTTCGATGCCCTTCAGGCCGATATGCACGAGTTCGGGGATATGTTCGTCGATGTGCACCAGTTTCGGATGCGCGAGGACGGCGATGCCGCCGGCGCCGGTAATGAGCTCGATCGCCTCGGCGGCTTTCAGGCGCGGTTTGTCGGAATACGCCGGTTTTCCTTTTCCGATGTAACGGTCGAATGCCTCCTGCACGCATGTCACCTGGCCGCGGTCGAACAGCGCGCGCGCGAGATGAAGGCGGCCGATGCTTCCCTTGCTGCCGGCCACCCTGCGTACCGCTTCGATATAGATGTCCACTCCCAGCTTCCTGAGTTTGTCCACCATTCGCTCCATTCGCTTGAACCGTTCCGATCGCAGGTGTTTCAGGGTTTCCCGCAGATCGGTGTTGTTGTGATCGATGAGATAACCGAGCAGGTGGATTTCCTTTCCATTGCAGGCCGAGGTCAGCTCGACGGCGGGAATGATTTCGATTCCATGCGAGTGTCCGAGCCAGATAGCCTGGCTCACCGCTCCGACTTCGTCGTGATCGGCGATTCCGATGGCGGCGAATCCGAGTCGTTTCGCGTGAGTAACGACATCCTCGGGTGAAAAAGAGCCGTCAGAATAATAGGTATGCACGTGAAGGTCAACAAACCGATTCATTGGTGCTGAATGTCTCCGTTGTCTTGTTCGCTGCCGGCTGTGGACTTGCCGATTTTCTCGCGAATCTTGTCGAGGACTCCGTTGATGAATCCTCCTGATTCGTCAGTTCCGAACGCTTTTGCGATTTCGACCGCCTCGTTGATGGTAACCTTTGGCGGGATATCGGGGAGGTAGACCAATTCATACGTCGCAAACCTGAGGATCGCCCTGTCGACGGAATTGAGACGATCGATCGACCAGTTCTCGACCGTGGAGCTGATCAACTCATCGATAGGTTTCCGGAATTCGAAAGCTCCGCGCACCAGCGTTTCAGTGAACGATTTCACTTTATCGCCGGTGGGATTGCTTTTCCAGAAGTCCCGAAGAACCGTTTCGATATCCGATTTATTGAAATCGAGCTGAAAAAGTATCTGAAGCGCCTTTTCTCTCGACTTGCGTCGTGAACCCATCTTAAATCTTTTCGAAGAGATTAACCATTTCGATTGCCGACATAGCCGCCTGGAACCCTTTGTTGCCGGCCTTTGTGCCCGCCCGCTCTATCGCCTGTTCGAGTGTGTCCGGGGTGATGACCCCATAGATGACCGGCACGCCGGTTTTCAGGCCCGTCTGCGCGATGCCCTTGGTGACTTCGCTGGCGATGTACTCGAAGTGCGGAGTCGATCCCCTGATGACCGCGCCGACGCAGATAATGGCGTCATATTTTTTGCTTTCCGCGAGGCGCTGCGCGGCGTAGGGTATCTCGAAGGAACCCGGAACCCACGCAATTTCTATTTCATCATCTTTGACGCCGTGTCGTTTCAAAGCGTCGAGCGCGCCCTCGAGCAATTTGTTGGTTATGAATTCGTTGAATCGGGATGCGACTATTCCAAATTTCTTTCCGGTTGCCACCAACTGGCCTTCATAGGTTTTCGGCATCGCCCTCTTCTCCTTTTTTGATTTTCTCCCGGGTCATGCGATTCGAGACCTTTAGGGACACCCTATTCTACGAATCCAACAAACAGGATTGTAAATAGGGTCAGGTCCAGGTCAGTCCCCTCTACAGGTTTAACAAGTGGCCGAGTTTGCGCTGCTTGGCCTCGAGATACAACAGGTTTTCGGCGGTTGGCGCGATTTCGATCGGGATTCTCTCGACCACTTTCAGGTTATAGCCTTCGAGCCCGACAATTTTCCGCGGGTTATTCGTCATCAAACGGATTTCAGTCAGCCCGAGATCGGAGAGAATCTGTGCTCCGATGCCGTAATCGCGCAGGTCGGGCTTGAATCCGAGTTTCTCGTTTGCCTCTACGGTATCCAGTCCGGCGTCTTGCAGCGCGTATGCCCGCAACTTGTTATGAAGGCCGATGCCGCGGCCCTCCTGGCGCATGTAGAGAAGTACGCCGACGCCTTCGTCGTGAATCATTTCCAGCGCTTTGTGCAGTTGCGAGCCGCAGTCGCAGCGTCTCGAGCCGAAGACGTCGCCCGTGAGGCATTCCGAATGGACGCGAACGAGCACTCCTTTTTTTCCGGCGACTTCGCCCTTGACGAAAGCAAGGTGGTGCCAGTTATCGACCGACGTCTCATACACATGAAGATTGAACTCGCCGTAGGGTGTCGGTATTTTCGTGGTGACCGTCTTGTTCACCAGCTTTTCGGTGAGGCGGCGATATTTGATGAGGTCCTCGATCGAGCACAATTTCAGGCCGTGCTCTTTTGCGAACTCAATCAAATCTGGCACGCGCGCCATGGTACCGTCGTCCTTCATGATCTCGCAGATCACGCCTGCGGGATAGAGTCCTGCCAGGCGGGCCAGGTCCACCGAGCCCTCGGTCTGGCCGGTTCTCACCAGGACGCCGCCGTTTCGCGCCCGCAGCGGGAACACATGTCCCGGCCGGGCGAGGTCTTCAGGTCTGGTCGCCGGATTGACAGCCGTGAGTACGGTGGTTGCCCGATCCGAAGCCGAGATGCCGGTGGTAACATTTCTCTTCGCTTCGATCGAAACGGTAAAAGCGGTTTCGAAGGTCGACGTATTCTCGGTCACCATCGGAGGCAGCTTCAACTCGTCGCATCGTTGGGCTGTCATTGCAAGACAGATGAGGCCGCGGCCATACCTTGCCATGAAGTTGATTGCATCCGGCGTCACCTTCTCGGCAGCAAGCGTCAGGTCGCCCTCATTCTCGCGGTCCTCATTATCAACCAGAATGATCATGCGGCCGGCCCGCACTTCATCCAATATTTCCGGAATCGGGCTAAACATGTGGATCCTCCTCCATTTTGCCGTCCTGCGCGCGTGCGTCGTGCACGACTCTACAAAAAGCCTGAATCCCGCAGAAGCTTCTCTGTTACTGTTCCCGATGCGCCCCGCAGGTAGCGGTAGATATATTTCCCGATGACATCGGTTTCAAGATTTACGTAATCACCCGCGCCTTTTGAATTGAGCGTCGTGTGTTGAAGCGTGTGCGGGATTATGCCGATCGTAAACGCGCTGCGGCTGCATTCGATGACGGTGAGGCTGATGCCGTCAACCGCCACGGAGCCTTTGGGCGCCAACTGCTCGGCCAACTCAGGCGGAACCGATATCTCGTACAAGACCGAGTTTCCGCTGCGCCTGGTCGTGAGAATTTTTCCCGTTCCGTCAACGTGACCTGCGACCCAGTGGCCGCCCAACTTGTCGCCCAGCCTGAGCGACGATTCGAGATTCACTTTGCCGCCGATCTGCAGGTACTTCAGGGTTGTCTTCTCGATGGTTTCGGGCATGGCGTCAACCTGAAAACTTGCCGCGTCATAATCGACGACCGTGAGGCAGGCGCCATCGATACTGATACTGTCGCCCAGTTCGATATCCTTGAGTGTCTTTTTTGCTCCAACCCTCAGCTTGTATGCCTGCCCGGGCAATATCTCGCGTATTAATCCGATTTCTTGAATGATTCCGGTAAACATCTAAAATTCCACGTAGGCCTCGATCAGGATGTCTTCCCCGATCAGCCGGGTCGACAGGTTTCGGAGCCGGTAAGCATCGGCGACCTTTGCGACGCCGGCGCCGCCAACCGGCGTCGGAGCATCTTTACCACCAAAAATTTTCGGGGCGACGAAAAAAAGCACCTTATCCACGATTCGTGCTTCGAACGCGGCCGCCAGCAATCCGCCACCGCCCTCGATCAGAACATTGGCTATATTTTGACTTCCTAATAGCGCGGCTACTTGCTTCAGGTCTACTTTTTCTCCGATCGGATCGACCTCAAGCAATTGGGCGCCGGCCTCTTCGAGGGCCGCCTTTCGATCACGCGGAGCTGTGGTTTTCACAACGACCATCGTCCGGGCGGACGACTCTGTTTTCAGCACCCGCGCCTCGGGCGAGATGGAGGCCTCGCCATCGATGACGATGCGGAGCGCGTCGCGCCCATTGCCGGATTGGGTGCGCGTGGTGAGCAATGGATCATCGATTTTGACGGTTCTGCTGCCGACCAAGATCGCGTCTGCGCCCGCGCGCAGCCAGTGCACGTATTCGCGGGCTTTCTCGCCGGTAACCCATCGGGAATCGCCGGTATGGGTGGCGATTTTGCCATCGAGCGTCATAGCGGCTTTCGCGGTAAAGAAAGGGGTGTTCGTTCTGACGAACTTGACGTACCATTCGTTCAAGCGATTTGCCTCGTCAGCCAGTACTCCGGTTTCGACCGCGATGCCGGAACCCTCCAGTGCCGATTTGCCCTTGCAGGAGACGAGCGGATTCGGGTCCTCCATCGCCATAACGACTTTTGCGATTCCGGCCTTAATCACCGCCTCCGTACAGGGAGGGGTTTTGCCATAATGGCAACACGGCTCGAGGGTTACGTATAAGGTTGAGCCGCGGACGGATTCGACCGCCTGTTGGAGCGCGGCAACCTCGGCATGCGCTTCCCCATACTTCCGATGAAAGCCTTCGCCTATTACTTTTCCGTTCTTTACAATGACCGCGCCGACCAGAGGATTCGGGCTGGTGAAACCGCGGCCAAGCGCCGCTAGCTCGAGGGCGCGCGCCATGTATTTTTGCGATTGGGAAGACATGTGCAACTGCTTCAGTTTGGTCCAATTAAGAAGCTTCGGGAGGTCTGCAGGAGAGGCAAAACACCGCACGTGCCCTCAAGCAAAAGCCCGAAATGCAAAGGCATTTCGGGACACTTGAGACACTTCTCTTCTGATCGACTTCTCCCATCCAGACTTTCACTGTCGGCCCTGGCCTCTCACCAAGTCTGCATATCATGGGGGTTGAAAGCCAGATACGCTCGCGGGCTCGGCCCCATTTACGGCGCCATACCGCCGGTAAGGAATTTCACCCTGTCCCGAAGCCGTTTTATGAAGACAATATACCATGGGAGTCGGAGATTTGTCAATGTCGGTTTTCCTATTGCTCACCTGAAAGTCGGATGACACATTTCAATCAGCACTTCTTCAGCCCCTTTAATTAAGTTCATTTCTGCGGGAGCATTATAAATGAAGGCTTTAGGATGAAAGCATCTTGAGCTTTCCTTGCGGAGGACATACATTATGGACACACAAGTGAAAAGGTGTACGTTTCGCCGCGGAACTGAAAAAGATCTCCCGGAAATCGCGGCCTTATTTCGGCGGCACAACTACGGTATTAGACGGTCCGAATGGCTGCATTGGAAGTACTTTCAAAACCCTGATGGACCGGCCCGTATTTATGTTGCGGAAGACGAGGAAAAAGGAATAATCGGACTTACCGCGCGCACGCCGCGTCGATTCACCAGCACGAAAACCGGTGCATTCGATGTTTTCCAGAATGTGGACCTCTTCATGGCGGAGCAATTCAGAAACAAGGGGATATATGGAAAACTTTCAAAGTTTGCCGGGAACGAGCGCAACTATTTTCTCATCGGATTTCCGAATGAACTTTCGCACGTAGTGAATGAGCTGGACCACGTTATCCCTCTTGAAGTATGGCTGTTTCCCCTGGCTCTTTCGCAACTGAAGGTTTTTTTTCATCATAGAGCCGCGTCTTTCCTCTTGGATTTATTCTCGGAGATGTACACATTGATGTGGTTTGGTTCGTCCCCGCGCAATATCCAGATGAAGCCGGTCATTCGGTTCAAGCAGGATTTCGATGTGCCCTCCGATTTCATACAAGGCGTGCGGTCGGCCGCGTTCTTGAACTGGCGGTTTTGTGACAATCCGACCCGGCGGCTTTCCAGTTTCGAATTCATAGAAAATGGAGAAAGCATCGGCTACTGCGTTTACGCATTCTCCGGCACCGCGGCAGAGATCTATGACCTGGTTTGCATTCGACGGCAGCGGGAATGCATGCGCCTGCTTATCGATCATTGTCGATCCTGGAGATTCAGCCATCTCAGTTTTCAGGGAGTAAACCTGCGATTGCATCGTTTTGGTTTCATGCGTTGCCGGTCTCGCGAAGACTGTATCCTTTCGGACATCCGAAACGGTCCGCGGGCGCCGGAAGGGCCGTGGATGCTTACCCTTGCCGACAGAGATGTCTGATCGCGGAACTGCTTACTGCTCAGAGTGTAACCGGTTCTTCCCTTGCGCCCTCCATTTGATGATTGCAATACTATTATAGGTAAATATACCGCTCTTCGAACGTCTTCAGACGGGAAGAAGGGGAAAAGGGGGTGAATCAAGTGAAGATACGTGACGTTATGACACGCAATGTGGAATCGATTCATCAATCGGATTCGATTGCCGACGCGGCTCGGAAGATGAAGGAGCTGAATATAGGTGTGCTGCCGGTTTTTGATAATAATCGGTTGGTTGGAATGATAACGGATCGCGACATCACGATACGAGCCGTTGCGGAGGGCTATGACCCGAATACTTTTAACGTGAGCCAAATAATGACAACGGATGTCATCTCATGCAATGAGGATGCCGATGTCGATGAAGCGATCAGGCTGATGGAAACGAACCAGATACGCCGGCTAATCGTGAAAAATGAAGAGAACCAGGTTGTGGGCATTGTCTCGCTCGGCGATCTGGCGGTTCATTTAAGCGGAGCACTGGTCGGCGAAGCGTTGCGCGAGGTTTCTGAGCCCGCAAGACCGGAACGTTAAAAGACAGCAGCGAAAGGTGTCGAGAAGGGGGAATATCGATTCCCCCTTTTCTTGCAAGGGGGCACATGGTTGCGGGGCGGCAAATATTGCCGGGGTTGCTCATTTGAACGAGGGAGTGTTCCTTTTGAGGCTTTGGTAATTTGACAAGGGGGGGCGCTGTGACTATAATGCGCGATTAACCGAATTGTGGTATTCTAGAGTTGTGATGAAAAATGGCGCTACTTATTGATGGACACAACTTGATCGGGAAAATGTCGGGGATCTCTCTGGCCGATCCCGATGATGAAGAGCAATTGATCCGGATTCTGGCACAACATTTGCAGTTACGGCGTCAAAAGGTTACAGTGGTTTTTGATCGCGCGGCTGAATTGTATTCAGGGCCGCGTTACGAAAGGGGTGACGTGCGGGTTATTTTCGCGCTGCCCCCAATTTCTGCCGATGAAATCATCATCGAGATGATCAGAAAGGACCCGAACCCGAAAGGTCTGACCGTTGTATCTTCGGACAATGAGATCCGCAGGTGCGCGCGCAGCCGGCGGGCACGGACGATAAGCGCTGAGGAATTTGCACGAACATTGGAATCGCCGGCTCCGAAACGCCGGCCTGTTCCCGGTTACCTGCGGGAGGAGGTCGATGTCGAGGAGTGGCTGAAATATTTCAGGAAAAGGAGAAGTTGATTCGTGGCCAAGAAACTGTTGGTAGTAGAGTCGCCTGCAAAAGCGAAGACTATAAACAAATATTTGGGCAAAGAATATCACGTTGAAGCCTCGATGGGGCACGTCCGTGATTTGCCGGAAAAGGAACTCGGGGTGGATGTTGACGGCAACTTCCGGCCCAAATACACGATTCTGAGCGGCAAGAAAAAGATTGTCAGCCGTCTCAAAAAAGAGGCTCAGGATGCCGAAATCATATACCTCGCGCCGGACTTCGACCGCGAGGGCGAGGCTATCGGATGGCATATTCAGGAGGCGCTCGGCTCACAGGCCAATAAGAAGATGAAGCGGATCGTCTTCAACGAGATCACGCGGAATGCCGTTCAGGAAGCGATCCGCCATCCGCGGGACATCGATATGGCTCTGGTGAACGCGCAGCAGGCGCGACGGATTCTTGATCGCCTGGTTGGATACAAGATCAGCCCGCTTCTGTGGGACAAGGTCAAGCGGGGGTTGAGCGCAGGGAGGGTGCAGTCAGTGGCCGTTCGGCTGCTGTGCGAGCGGGAAGAGCAGATCAACAAGTTTGTTCCGCAGGAATACTGGTCGATCAAGGCCCTGCTTCAGAAGGCGGGATATTCGCCGTTCGAGGCGTTGCTTGCGAAAATAGAGGGAGAAAAAGCCGAAGTCGCGAATGGCGAGGAGGCGAGCAGGATTGCCGGTGAATTGCGCAAAGCGTCTTACGTTGTCAAGAACCTCGAGACGAAAGAGGTTCGGCGCAGGCCGTATCCGCCTTTCATCACCAGCACGCTGCAGCAGGAAGCTTCGAAAAAATTGAGGATGCGGCCGACCAGGACAATGCGGCTCGCACAAGAACTGTATGAGGGCGTGGAGATCCCGGGAGAAGGCAATGTGGCGCTCATCACCTATATGAGAACGGATTCGGTCCGTATCTCGAAAGAGGCCCAGGATGAAGCGCTGAACTACATTCTTGCTCGATATGGCAGGGAATATTATCCGCCGAATCATGTGAATGTGTTCAAGAATAAGCGCGACTCGCAGGACGCGCATGAGGCTGTTCGACCAACTTCAATGGAATGGACGCCTGAAAGGCTCGCGCAGCATCTGCCGAAAGAGTACCTGCAGTTGTACACGCTGATCTGGAACCGATTTCTCGCGAGTCAAATGGCCCCCGCCATCTATGATCAGACGACGATTGAAATAGAAGCCGCCGCGAAGTACCTACTGCGGGCGTCGGGCTCGATACTACGATCCAAGGGATTTCTCGTGTTGTACAAAGAGGAATCGGAGGATAACGGAAACGGCGAGGAGCGAGAGACTTCATTTCCGCCGGTAGTCGAAAACGATGCATTGGAGCTGAAGGACGTGCAGCCGGAGCAGCATTTCACGAAGCCGCCGCCCCGGTTTACGGAGGCCACTCTTGTGAAGGCGCTCGAGGAACAGGGGATCGGGCGGCCCAGCACGTACGCCACGATCGTTGACACGATTCAAAAGCGCAAGTACGTGCACCGCGAGAGAGGGAGGCTTTCACCGACCGATCTTGGCTGCACGGTTAATGATCTGCTTGTCGAGAGTTTCCCTAAGATACTTGACATCGAGTTCACGGCGAAAATGGAGGAACAGCTCGACGAGGTCGAGGAAGGGAAGATCGATTGGCAGCAGGTGTTGTGGGAATTTTATCGCCCATTTGAAGATTCGCTTGCGACCGCAAGCCAGAAGATGCGGGATGTAAAGAAAGACGGGGTTCCCACCGAGGAGACATGCGAAAACTGTGGGAAACCAATGGTTCTTCGCTGGGGCCGATACGGGAAATTCCTCGCTTGCTCCGGATATCCCGAGTGCAAGACCACGAAGAAAGTAGCCGAAGAAGGCAGTGCCGGCTCTCAAGAGGAGGCCCAGCAACTCGTTTCCGGGAAGACCTGCCCTAACTGCGGCGGCCAATTGGTAGTGAAGATGGGGCGGATGGGCCGCTTTGTTTCTTGTTCTAATTATCCCGAGTGTAAGACAGCCATGCCTCTAAGTATCGGCGTCGCGTGTCCCGAGCCCGGGTGCGGAGGTGAAGTTGTCGAGCGGCGCTCCAAGAGGGGGCGTGTCTTTTACAGCTGCAGCCGGTATCCCGACTGCAAATTCGCCAGTTGGAACAAGCCGGTGGCCAAGGCTTGTCCGTTGTGCGGCGGGAATTATCTGGTCGAGCAGTACACGCGCGACGGCAAGCACCTGTTCAAATGTCCCAGGAAAGGGTGCTCATATAAAGAAGACGTAAAAACTGAGGCTGCACTCTAAGGCGTATGGATTGCCTTTCCCTTTTCGAGGAGTACCTGAGAAGCGAGCGCAACGCCAGCAAGCATACGGTGCGCGCGTACGCTTCCGATATCCGGCGCCTCTTGCTTTTCGCAAACAACTCTTCTGACGACGCGCTGGTCCATCCGGAGGCGCTCCGGCTGATCGATACCCTGAAGCTGCGAGCGTATCTTGCCTCGTTGCATGCGAGCGGAGCGTCGCGGCGAAGCATTGCCCGAAAGCTCTCGACCGTGCGAAGCTTCTTCTCCTTCCTGCAGCGCGAGCGGATCATTTTCGAAAATCCGGCCGAGGAGATCTCCACGCCGAAAGTGCGCAGGCATCTTCCCGAATTTCTTACGGTTGACGAGGTGAAGCTGCTGCTGGAATGTCCGGAAAAGGACGCGCTGGCGGGCCTGCGCGACCGCGCGATCCTCGAGGTGTTTTACTCGACCGGAGTCCGTGTGGCCGAATTGGCGGCGGCTGATTTGAGCGACATGGACCTGCTTGGCGGCGTCATGAAAGTCACGGGAAAAGGTGGAAAGCAGCGGATGGTCTTGCTGGGCAGATATGCGGTGGACGCAGTGCGAAGCTATTTGCCTGAGCGGGCCTCGTGGGACAGGGGGCTCTCCCGGAACAGGATTTTTCTCAGCAGGACAGGGCGTCCGTTGCAGGAGCGAGATCTGCACCGGATCGTTACGAAGTACTCGCGAAAACTGTGGGGTGGCCGGTCAGTAAGCCCGCACACGCTTCGCCACAGTTTTGCGACTCATCTGTTGGACGGAGGGGCGGATCTGCGCGACGTTCAGGAACTGCTCGGTCATTCGAGTCTCTCGACCACTCAAATATATACGCATGTAAGCGCTGAGCGGCTGCGGATCATGTATGATCGGGCGCATCCTCATGCGCGGCGGAAACCGGAGGGCGGATAACATGTTTCGTGGAACGACTGTGCTGGCGGTCAGGCATAAAGGGATAGTTGCTCTTGGCGGAGATGGACAGGTGACCCTTTCGGAGACGATTGTCAAGCACCGGGCGGTGAAAATCCGGAGATTGGCGGAAGGAAAAGTTCTTGCGGGCTTTGCAGGGGCTGCCGCCGACGCGATCACGCTTTTTGAGCGGTTTGATGCGAAGCTGTCGCAGTACAAGGCGAATCTTCAGCGGGCGGCAGTCGAACTGGCGAAGGACTGGCGGACGGACAAGTATTTGCGCAGATTGGAAGCGCTGCTGGCGGTGGTCGATTCCACTCATTCGCTTCTGTTATCGGGGACGGGAGAGATCGTCGAGCCTGACGACGGCATAATCGCCATCGGTTCCGGCGGTCCATTCGCCCTTGCGGCGGCGCGGGCGCTCATTAAACATTCCGACCTCGACGCGGAGCAGATCGTCAGGGAGTCCCTGTTGACGGCGGCATCCATTTGCATTTATACGAATGAAAATATTACGGTCGAGACATTGCAGGCGGAATAGAATGCGGCGGGGCGGCTCTCTAGGACAGTTTTCTGATCTTCTCGATATTTCTGTTCTCGCCCATGATAATGAGCACTTGGTTTTCCTGAATTCGAAAATCGCCGTCGGGGATTTCTACATTTCCGGTCTTCCGAGTCGTGATTTCCTGTTTCTCCGGTGTTCTGACTGCCAGCACGTGAACCCCGAAACGATTCCGCAGCTTCAGATCCGCCAAAGTTCTTCCGAAGAATTCATGGGGAGCTTTTATTTCCACGATGCTGTGGCCATCGCTGACGGGGATGAAGTCAATCAGGTTTGGCGTAATCAGGTTATCAGCCACTTTCTCTGCGATGTCGCGCTCGGGGAAGACGACAATGGTCGCGCCGACATTCTTGAGGGCTTCGACATGGTCCTCGCTAATGGCTTTAACCAGTATTTCCTTAACGCCCACTTTTTTCAAGAAGAGGGCGATAAGGATGGAGGCATCCACTTTTTCTCCGAGGCTGACGACGACGCAGTCGAACTTTTCGATATCGAGTGAGAGCAGAGCCTTCTTATCGGACGCGTTTGCGACCACGGCTTGCGTTACCGAGTCCTTGATATTCAGGACCGCTTGCTCGTCTATGTCAACGGCCAGCACCTCCGCCCCTTTGCGGGCGAGAGAGCGCGCCAGATGAGATCCGAAATTTCCCAAGCCTAAAACGGCAAATCTTTTCACTGGGAATCCCTCCTAACCTATCATAACATTTTCTTCGGGATATTTGTATCGCTGTTCCAACTCCCGTCCGAGCAGAGAAAGAGCCAACCCCAGGGGGCCCAGCCGCCCGATGAACATTGTCGCAATGATAACGAGCTTGCTGCCGGGGCTCAGGTAAGAGGTAACACCTGTGGAGAGGCCGACCGTTCCGAAAGCCGAAACCACTTCGAACAGCCAATCGATGAAAAACAGGTGAGAGAAGTTGCCGCCATTCCCGCTTTCAAAGACAAGCAACAGAATGGTTGACCCCACGATCAAGGCAAATGCCATTGCGGTTGTGGCCACCGCCTTGGAGATAATTCGCGCCGGAATAGTTCGACCGAAAATCTCCACATGCTGTTTACCCCGAAGATAGGATATCACCATTATCAGATAAATTGAAAAAGTTGTCGTCTTGATTCCGCCGCCAACCGATCCGGGTGACGCGCCGACAAACATCAGAAAAATCAGGAGAAAAAGCGTCGCATTGGTGACGCCGGCGATGCTTATGGTGTTAAAACCCGCGGTTCTGGCAGTTACCGATTGAAAGAATGATACAAGAATCTGCTGGGAAATGGGTCGTCCGGCGAAGGCCGGGTTATTCAATTCAAACAGCCAGAACAGAACTGCGCCTCCCGCGATCAGCGCGATCGTCGACATGAGAACCACGCGCGAGTGCAGGGAGAGACGCCGGAATTTTGTTTTGTGGGGAAGCAAGATGGCTACGACATCCGTCAGAACGGTGAATCCGAGCCCTCCGACGATTATCAATGACATCACTATGAGGTTAATGGGCACATGCGCCGAAAAATCCTCAAGGCCGCTCGGTAATATTGAGAAGCCGGCATTGCAGAAGGCAGATATCGAATGAAAAATAGCAACATAGCCCGAGCGAGTCTGGCTGAAATATTCTCTGAAGCAAAGCCAGAGCAAGATAGCGCCGATCGCTTCAGTGACAAAGGTGAACAGAAGGATATTTCTTACCAGTCGAAACAGGTTCCGGTACGGAAAATGGGTCATCGTCTCCTGGATGAGCATTCTGCCCCGCAAAGAAGTGTCCCCTCTGAGGATAAGAACAAAGAAGGTCGAGAACGTGAAAATGCCAAGGGCGCCGATTTGGATCAGCAGCAGGATTGTCCATTGTCCCACAGGAGAAAAATACGTGCCGGTATCCACAACGACCAGGCCGGTAACGCAGACGGCGGAAGTTGCTGTGAATAAGGCATTTATTAACGATATGCGGCCTTCGTCCACCATCACCGGCAACATGAGAAGCGAGGTTCCCAGCAAGATAGTGGCTCCAAACCCCGCCAGAAGTACTATGGTGGGAGACAAAACCCGCCTTCTCAGGGTACCCGTCTCTTCTGTCAACGACTCCACAACGCTTCTCCCCAGGTTGAACAATTCCGGATATTATACCACGAGCCGGAGAAAATTCTGTGCAGGGAGTCTTTTTGCGCGTTAATCGTGCTTAGCCACCATGATCTTCGTCATTCAAAAAACCGCTAAAATGAGGAGATGAAGCAGTCAGGACGGAAAAGCTTGTTTAAAAGCAGCTCAAAATGATTCAAAGTCTTTATTGACAGAATCTTCGGCTCTGCGCTATAATGCACTGAATCGGCCGCTAAATTTGGTAACGGTCGAGTTTTTTCACTTATGATACGACACCGCCGCATGGACGCCTAAGGAAATTGATCCAGATGGAAAAACTCAAGGAACGCGTCATTGAGATGCTTCGTGAATCGGCTGATCGACCGGTCAAGCTGAAAGAGATCGCTCGACGGCTGAAGATCGATGTGGAAGCTACTCGCAGTCTTCGAGTTGCGGTGAAGGAGCTTGTTGAGGCGGGCGAGTTGGTCCAAACGAAGGGGAAGCGTTTTGGGGTACCAGAACATATGAACCTCGTTGTGGGCGCACTGATCGGGCATCCGAACGGCTACGGGTTTGTTCGGCCTTTTCCCAGGCCGGGCCAGGTGAATCTGCCCGATATCTATGTCAGTGGAAGAGATATGGACGAGGCGATGCACGGCGACAAGGTAGTGACCAGGATATCCGGCCATCTCACCAAGGAGCGGATCCGCGGGGAAATCATTCGAGTTCTTGACCGGGCAAACAAGACAGTCATCGGGTATTATGAAGAAAGCCGCCATTTCGGGTATGTTGTCCCGATTGATTTCCGGATCACTCAGCATGTTTCGATTGATCTTGCCGAGGCCATGGATGCTCGTCCGGGGCAGATCGTTGTGGCAGAAATAATCGAGTACCCTTCTTATCAAAGGAACGCCGAAGGCAGAATTATCGAGGTGCTCGGGTGGAAGGGCGATAGAGGGCTTGACACCGAGGTGCTGATTCGCAAGCACGGCCTGACGCCGGAGTTCTCTCTTGCTGTTTTACGGGCGGCCGAGGAGTTGCTGCGGATCATACCCGAGGAAGAGCTGCGAAAGCGTGTGGATCTGCGAGACGTGCCGATGGTAACGATCGACCCGACCGACGCCAAGGATTTTGATGATGCCGTCTCTCTCGAGATCAATGAGGAGGGGAATTACCTGCTGGGCGTTCATATCGCCGACGTGAGTCATTATGTTCAGGAAGGCGGGATTATCGATGATGAAGCCTTCCGCCGCGGAACCAGCATTTATTTGGAAGACCGCGTGTTGCCGATGCTGCCTCATCGGTTATCCAACGAGCTGTGCAGTCTCAGGGAGAACGAGGACAAACTCACCTTTAGCGTGCGCATGGAAATTAGTCCGAAGGGGAATGTTCTGAGCGCCGAGATCTTTGATAGCGTCATCCGCTCGAGCCATCGGATGAGCTATGACCAGGTTTTTTCCATTCTTGAAGGCGATGAAGAGCTGACGCGGCGATTTTCGGATGTCGCGGACACGTTGAAATTGATGAACAAGCTGGCGCAGACGGTCCGCGCCAAACGCATTGCGCGTGGCAGCCTCGACTTCAATTTTCCCGAGGCTCGCGCGATTTTCGGGAGCGAGGGAGAAGTAATTGACATTGTTTTGCAAAAGCACAACGTTGCGCATGAGCTGATCGAGGAATTCATGCTGCTTGCGAACGAAATGGTCGCGCGTCACGTCACGGCGAGGCAGGCTCCGATGCTCTACCGTATTCATGAAGAGCCGGACCTGGAAAAGATGAGCGAATTCCGGGAATTTATTGCGTCTCTGGGTTACCGGCTCAGCGAGAGCGATTCGAGGACGCCGAAGGGGCTTCAGAAAATATCGCACCAGGCGCGGGGAAAGCCGGAGGAGTCGCTGATAAATTATCTCATGCTCCGCTCGCTGCGTGAAGCGCGGTACTCTCCCGAGAATGCCGGCCACTTTGGACTCGCCTCCGATTACTATACGCATTTCACGTCGCCTATCCGGCGGTATCCGGACCTGGTGGTGCATCGTATTCTCCGGACGCTTGCGCGCGAGGGAGTCAAGGGTGTTGCCGGGCGCTACGGCGATCAGTTGGAAGATATCGCCGTGCAGTCGTCGCTCCGTGAGCGAGAGGCGATGGAAGCGGAGCGCGAATCGCTGCAGATGAAACAGATGGTCTTTATGAGCGGCAAGATCGGCGACGTCTTCGACGGCAGAATTACCGGCGTTCATTCCTACGGCCTGTTCGTTGAAATCGTTGATTTTCTTGCGGAGGGGCTGGTGCATGTAAGCTCTCTTGACGACGATTATTATGCCTACGTTGAAGAGCGGCATTGTCTGCTGGGGGAGAACACGGGAAAAGTGTACCGGCTGGGCGACGCGGTCCAGGTGCAGGTGGTGCGGGTTGACCTGGAGAAGAGGCGAATGGACTTTGATCTGGCGGATTCGGAAGCCGGGAAGGCTCCGTCAAAGGAAAAGAAGGGAAAACCGGCGAAACTGCTCGAGCGCGGCGGAGCGGGGAGAAAAAAAGCCGGAAAAAGATTCGTCCCTGGAGCGAAAGGCAAGAGGCGGAGAAGATGAAGAAAGTAAAGGTGGCGATAATCGGAGCCAACGGATACACCGGCGGCGAGATGGTGAGGCTTCTTTCGGGACATCCGTCGGTCCGGCTGACCGTCCTTACGTCGCGCCAATTCAAGGACAGGAACATCAACGAAGTATTTCCCTCGCTTCGGGGCATTCTCGATATGAAACTGGTGGAGTTTGAGGCGGACTCGGTGGCCAAATCATGCGAGGTCGCCTTCCTGGCGATCCCGCACACGCAGGCCATGCCGATCGTGGCCGAGTTGGCCGAGCGGGGCGTTCGAGTTGTTGATTACAGCGCCGATTTTCGCCTGAAGGATGCGCGGGTGTATGAGCAGTGGTATAAGGCGGACCACTCCGCGCCGGAATTGCTGGAAAAGAGCGTTTACGGTCTTCCCGAGCTGCACGGGGAGGAAGTTCGCGTCGCGGACGTGATTGCACTGCCCGGCTGCTATCCGACGGCCGCGTTGCTGGCGCTGGCGCCCGCCGTCAAGGGTGGCATCATTGATGTCAACCGGATCGTGATCAATTCGCTTTCCGGTGTCTCAGGCGCGGGGCAAACTCCGAGCCAGCAGACCCATTATCCGGAAATCGCCGATAATCTGCGGGCGTATGGAATCACCACGCACCGGCACACGCCGGAGATAGAGCAGGAACTGTCATTGCTTGCGGGAAAGGAAATCCACGTGCTTTTCACACCGCATCTGGTACCGGCGAATCGCGGCATTCTGAGCACGATTACCGCTCCGGTAAAGAGCGACATATCTGTCGAAGAGCTTACAGAGATGTATCGGTCATTTTATGAAGATGCGCCATTTGTGAGGATCAATCCGCCGCGGACTTATCCGGAGATCCGGTTTGTGCGCGGCAGCAACTTCTGCGATATCGGGCTGGCGATCGACAAGAGGACCAGCACATTCATCGCGATATCAGCGATAGACAATCTTTGCAAGGGAGCGGCAGGCCAGGCGGTTCAGTGCATGAACCTGATGTTCGACCTGCCGGAGAAGAGCGGTCTTGGTTTTGGGGGTTTGACGCCGTAAGGGAGAGATCCATGTTGGAGTTTCAGGAAGTATCCGGGGGGATCACTGCGCCGGTGGGATTTCGAGCGGGCGGATCGCATTGCGGCATCAAGAAGAACGGTAATCCGGATCTCGCTTTGCTGTTTTCCGAGCGTCCCGCCGCTATCGCCGGCATGTTTACTCGAAACATTTTCAAGAGCGCTGCGGTTTTATATTCACAACGAATTGTTCGATATGGAGTGGCCCGGGCGGTTGTTGTCAACAGCGGGAACGCGAATGCAGCGACGGGCGCCCGCGGCGAGCGTGACGCCGAAGCGATGGCCGAAGCGGCGGCGGAGAGCCTTGGCATCTCGTCCGATCAGGTGGCTGTTGCCTCGACCGGCACAATCGGGGTGCTGCTGCCGATCGACCGCATAAAGAAGGGGATAGGCGAGTTATCACGTCGATTGGACGCTGCGGGTGGCGAGATTTCGGCGCAGGCGATCATGACAACCGATACATTTCCTAAAAGCATCGCGGTAACTGTGCCGCTTTCAACCGGGAAAATCACCATCGGCGGCATGGCGAAGGGTGCGGGAATGATTTGTCCGGATATGGCGACGATGCTTGCATTCGTGACCACAGACGCCGCCGTCGAGCTGTCACTCCTTTCGCGGGCATTGCGGGAGGCCGTCGAGACAACTTTTAACTCGATAACCGTTGACGGAGACGGCAGCACGAACGACACCATTCTCATTTTAGCAAATGGAGCATCGGGGACACCTGCTATCGATCGCGTCTCCGATGATTACCGCCTGTTCTGTTCGGCGCTCGAGCACGTGTGCGCCGAATTGGCGAAAATGCTGGTTCGCGACGGAGAGGGCGCGACCAAACTCGTTGAGGTTAACGTCGGGGGAGCAGAGCGGAAAATGGATGCCGAAAAGATAGCCAAGACCATCGCGAACTCGCTCCTGGTGAAGACCGCCATTTTCGGCAGCGACGCAAACTGGGGCCGCATCATGGCCGCGGCCGGCAGAGCGGGAGTTGCTCTTGACCCGGGTCGGATTGAGATTCGCCTGGGAGACCTGCTCATGTTTGAGAAAGGCTCTCCCGTTCCTTTTGATGAGGATCGCGCGAAACGGCTTCTTTCCGAGAAAGAGATCCAACTCCATGTAAATCTGGGTATGGGCGGCGAATCGGCCACCGTATATACGTGCGACCTTACGTACGACTACATCAAGATCAATGCATCGTATCGAACCTGACACAGCACGAAAAGGATCGGATGCCCCATGAAAGAGTACATCGAGAAGGCGACAATACTGAGCGAGGCGCTTCCGTATTTCCGCAAGTTTTACGGGAAGACGGTCGTCATCAAGTATGGCGGGAGCGCGATGGAGGATGAGGCGATCAGGGAGAAAACCGCCAGCGACATCGTATTGATGAAATATGTGGGTATGAATCCGGTCGTCGTTCATGGCGGCGGCAAGGCCATTTCGGAAGTAATGGCGAAAATGGGCAAAAAAGCGGAGTTTCACAAAGGAATGCGGGTCACTGACAGCGAGACCATGGAAATCGTCGAAATGGTGCTCGTGGGCAGGATCAACAAGGAAGTGGTTTCCTTGATCAACCGGGCCGGCGGAAAAGCTGTCGGCGTCAGCGGGAAAGACGGCGAACTCATTCGGTCTTCCAAATATAAGCCCACAGAGGATATTGATATCGGGTTTGTCGGCGAGGTGCAAACGATCAATCCCGGCATTATTCGTTCTCTCGAGCACGGGGGCTATATTGCGGTGGTCGCTCCCATAGGCGCCGGAGACGATGGAGAGACCTTCAATATCAATGCCGATTCCGTCGCCGGGGAGATAGCCGCCGCGCTCCAGGCTGAGAAGCTGGTGCTCCTGACAGATACGCCGGGCATCCTGCGCGAGCGTTCGAATGACGCTTCGCTGATATCCACGATTCAACTTTCCGAGATACCGCAATTCATTAATGCCGGCGTGATCGATGGCGGCATGATTCCGAAAGTCGAGGCGTGCGAGCGCGCACTCAGGGCGGGAGTGAAGAAGACGCACATCATTGACGGTCGCATTCTACACTCACTCTTGCTGGAGATATTTACCGATAAAGGGATCGGTACACAGATCATTCCGTAAAATCATTATGTTCCACATCAATCTCCGCCGACACCAACGAACATTCCAGCCAAAGAGCGCCGGTTCTTACTGGAGATACTTGCCGAAAGGGGAGATGCGGCAGTTGCGTCGCCCGCTTGCGGCGGCCGCATTTCTGTTTCTTGTCTTTGTGACCTCGTTTTTGGCTGCTGCCGACCAGGGCTCCGATTTCAATCGTATCCAAGCTGCCTTGAGGGCGGGCGACGTGCTGGAAGCGCAGGGGCTTCTCGAGAATTTTCTTGAGGAATATCCGTCAGGGAGGAGAGTGGCCGAGGCGCGATACCTTCTGGGACAACTGTATTATCGAAAGGCGGCATATAAAGAAGCGGGCGAAGCCTTCGCAAGAATACTGACGGATCACCCTGATTGGGAACAATCAGACAAGGCGCTGTATGGGTTGGCCATGTCGCAAGTCGGGATGCTCAACTATTCGAGTGCGGCCCGTTCTCTGAGCAACTTCCTTACGCTCCATCCCAAGAGCGAATTGCGTCCGGATGTGCTTTACTGGCTTGGTGAAGCTTATTACCGGTGGCAAGACTATGCCGCGGCCCTCGAAAGATTCGAAGAGTTTTTAAAGCTTTATCCGGACCATAGCCTTTGCGAGTATGCGCTTGATTCGTCGGGATGGTGTCTCGAACAGCTCAACAGGCACGCCGACGCCGTCGTCAGGCGGCGGGAATTCTTGAACCGTTTCAGGAACAGTTCTTTCGCGGACACAGCGAGATACTGTCTGGCCGGCGATCTGCTGAAGGCGGGGAAGAAGAAGGAGGCCGCCGATCTTTATGTGGAGCTTGCCAAGGCAGAGACGGATTCGACGCGGGTGAAGCAGTCTCACCTGCGAGCCGGATTCCTGCTGGCGGAAACGGGGAGAATAGAGGAAGCGGTTGGATTTCTTGAAAATGTTGCCGCCGCGACGACGGGAAACGAACGGCGGCTCGCGAGGGCGGTTCTGGCGAATTGTCACCTGAAAGCGGGCGACTATCAGAAGGCGAAAACGATACTTCTGGACTTATACAAAAAGGATCAAGCCGCCGAATTTGGAGAGGATTTGCAGGTTGCTCTTGCGCTCATTGCGCTTGGCGAATTCAGCCAAGTTACATCCTTTTTGTCATCGAGTGCGGTGGCACAACAGGGTGGCTCTCACGAGGAAGTGCGGCGTTTCCTGCTCGGTGCAAGCTGGCTGAATCAGGGCCAATATGAGAAAACTGTCGGGATTATTGATGTCCCGGCGGCAGGCAAGAAACTCTCTCAGCGCGCGCCGGATCTGCTTTTCTCGCTTGCCGCCGCGTATCTTCTTCTGGATCAATTTGATCAGGCTGAGCCGGTTCTCGAGTTGCTTTGCGGCAACAAGCAGTTCAGCGCGAAGATGCCGCAGGTTCATTATTATTATGGCCGATGCCTGTTCAAGCGGGAACAATATGTTGCCGCGAAGGAACAGTATGAGAAATTTTTGGAATCGGGGCGCATGAATGCGCTGGATGTGCCGGCTCGCTATCTGCTGGCGGAGTCGCAAGCAGGGGCGGGAGAGCTTGAACAATCGCTGAAATCGTTCAGGGCGTGTTTGGAGAAATCGCCGGAAGGCCCGGTTGCCGCATCAGTTTCCTATCAGGCCGGACTCATGGCGCTTATGTTGAGGAAGTATGATGCGGCGGTGTCTTTGCTTATGGGATTGGTTGAGGCCGGCCCTTCAGGTCCCGCGGGAGAGGCGGCGCGTCATTTTGCCGGTATAGCATATTTGAGAAGTGGTGATCCTGAGAAAGCAGCCCGAATGTTTGGGCCTTTGATCGGTCGCGGCCCCAACGGGCATCTTTCGGACAGGACAGCCATTGCGTACGGTCTGGCGGAATTTGGGCGGGGGAACCTGGAGAGAGCCGAAGCCGTTTTTCGAGAATTACCTCTTCATTTTGCCGATACAGAAATGGCCGACTCCGCTCTTTTTTTCGCTGCCGCTTCCCAATTTCGGAGGGGTTTGTTTTCGAGCGCAGGAATCGGATTTCGCGGCTTTGCCGAAGTCTACTCATCGAACAAGCTGACGGGGCCGGCCCTGCTGTGGGCCGCCATTTGTGAAGAGAAATTGAATCATCCTGAGAACGCGCTCGTTTTTTATCAGCGGGCTCTTCAGAAAGACCTCTCCGGCAATGAGCGTGCGGCCGCTCTTGCCGGGCGAATCTCGGCTTGTCTGGCCACAGGCGATAGTGAGAGGGCGCTGACGCTCCTGAGTCCGGTTGCCGAGGATCCGGAACGAGAGGCTGGAGAATATGCCGAGTTTTGGGCGGCCAGGCTGCAGTACTCTCTTGGGCACTGGATGGAGGCTCGAGAAGCGCTGGCGCATTATGCGAAAGGGCATCCTGCGTCTCCGCTGGCGGACGATGCTCTTTTTTTCTCAGGACGGGCCGCTCGAATGGGTCATGATTATGGCGGCGCGATTTCCCTGTATAATGACTTGAACCGGCTCTATCCCGGGAACCCGTTTACGGAGAATGCCGCGATTGAACTGGCAGAATGCATGCTCGAATCGGGAGAAGTCGATGGCGCCGTGGTGGAATTCGAAAGATTCATTGAACGGAACGTCAGTTCGCCATTGCGGCCGGTGGTCCTGTATGATTTAGGCAAGGCGCTGCAACGATCCGGAAGGTTTGAGCAGGCGATCGAGCAATTCAAAGCCGTTGCGGGCGGGAATACCGGCGAACTGGCGGCGAATTCACGCTTTGCGATCGCTGAATGCCTTGCGGAATTGGACCGAAGCGATGAAGCGGTGGCAGAATTGGTCGGAATGGTCAGGGGCGCATATCCGCGAGGGTGGCCTGAGCGGGCTCAGCTCCAGGTGGCACGGCTGCTTGAGCGAGAGGGACAGCTTGATGAGGCGCGGCATTTGTATGAGGCGGTTGCGCAAACGTATCGGCAGGAAGCAGCCGGCATGGTGGCTCAGAGGGCAATTGACCGCCTGAATACGGAGAAAATGATTTCAGCTCGATAAGAGCGTTTGCGGAATCAAAGAACAGAGGAGGAAGGAATGTCTCAAATCAATATTATCACGGGCGGCGGATGGTTGATGATCCCCATCTTCGGCTGCTCATTGGTTGCGGTTTCTCTGATTCTGGAGCGATTCTTCAGTCTCCGGAGGGCGCGTGCTTACTCGAAAGACCTTATGGATAACATTCGCGAAATCCTGAAACACAACAGGATATCCGAGGCGATCACGCTGTGTGAGGAAACCGGAGGACCGCTTGCTTTTATTCTGAAAGCCGGTTTGCTCAAGCACGGCCGGCCGAGGTCGGAGATTCGAGAGGCCGTCGAGGACGCCGGATTATTGGTCATTCCAAGTTTGGAGCGCTACCTGAGCGTTTTGGCGACTATAGCCAATATCGCGCCTCTGCTCGGCCTGCTTGGGACAGTGGTCGGTATGACGGAGGCATTTATGGTCATCCAGAGCCACGGCGGCGCCGTCACGCCTGGCGACCTGGCGGGGGGGATCGGGACGGCCCTCTTAACGACGGTATGGGGGCTGATTGTAGCCATACCAACACTGGTGGCATATAATTACTTTGTCACGCAGGTTGATAATATGGTCTGGGAAATGGAGATCTTGTCATCCGAACTGCTGGATATTCTTTCAGAAAAGGAAAAGACGTATGCAGTTTAGGAAAAAAGCGGTTACCCATGAGAAGGTGATGGTGGCGCTGAACATGACGCCGCTCATCGACTGCGTGCTGCAACTGCTGATTTTCTTTATGCTCACTTCCAGTTTTGTTCTTCAGACGGGCATCCTGGTGGAGCTTCCAAAGGCGCGCACGCCCAAGCTTCAGGAGGAACAGGATATCGTGATCACGATAACGCGCAATAATGAGACCTATTTGAATGATCAAAAGGTGCCGCTGGCGCAGTTGCCGATAGCCCTGCTGGAGAAGGTCACCAAGAGCAACCAGAAGATGGTGCTCATCAAGCCTGATAAGAGGGTGGAAACCGGAAAACTGGTGGAAGTGATGGGAATTGCGAAAAGTGTGGGAGTCGAGTCGCTCGGAATAGCGACAGAGCCGCAGTAAGGGAGGCGCCACCTCGTGCTTCATTCGGGCAAACCGGCGTTATTTGCACTCTTCTCGGTAGTCGTTCATATCCTTTTCGTCGTCCTCTTCGCGCAGGTGACCCTGAGCTTTACGCCGCCGCCGGTCAAGCAGCTTTCGCTGGTGCTCATGTCGAGCGGCGGAGGTCAGAGCGACATCGTCCAAAAAGAAGCGGTTTGGATCTCGCCGAAGAGAATCGAGCCTGCATTCCCGGTCGATGCCGTGCTTTCCGAATTGGAATCTGAAGTTCCGAAATGGAGGCATTTAGCCAAACCGGAGGATGCTCTTTTCACGTTAAAAGAGACCCTCCTTCCCGTTGTCGACGTGAAAGAAACCGCCGATAAACTTCGCCCTCGCCCGCCGGATAAACTTTTCGCTGCGCCGCCGGCTGAGTCCAAGCCCATGCCTACCGCGGAATTTGCTCTGGGTCCCGATCTTCCCCGAATTCTTCATGAGGATTGACGCATGCTGCACGCGAATTTGTACGTCGCCATACTCGGCTACGCCGGCACGATCCTCATATTCATCATTGCGATTTGGATGTGGATAGAGTTGAATGCTCACAGCGGAAGTTTGGGAGGGCAGGGGGTTGCTCAGCGAAAATGGAGATGCCATTACTGCGGGTACATGTATTTGGGATCGGGCGAAGAACAGCTTTCTCAATGTCCGCGCTGTGAGAGTTTCAATACTATGTCGGAGAAATAAGGCTTATCAGTAAGCATTTGATGGTTTTTAAGTGAGCATCTGAAGCTGCGAAGCGATCTGGCGGAAGGGGAGCAGGTGACTGCGGAGAAACGAAAGATATACTATGGCTGGTATATCGTTGCGGTTTGTTTCCTGGCGATGTTCTTTCTGAGCGGCATTGGATACACATTTGCCGTCTATTTCAAAGTCTTCATCGAAGAGTTCAAATGGAGCCGGACCGCGCTCTCCGGCGTCGTTTCCGCAAGCCTGGTTGTCGGAGGCCTGGCCGCTCCCTTCTGGGGCAACTGGACTGATCGCGCGGGCGGACGCGCGGTGATGATAACGGCGGCTTTTTTTGCGGGCTTGAGTCTGTTGTTGCGCGCGGGCATTTCCACTCTCTGGCAGTTGTACGTCATTTCGATAGCCGGCTCGGTGTTCTTTGCCGGCGTCAGCCTTATCCCCTTGAGCGCGATTATTTCCCACTGGTTCCAGAAGAAGCGTGGGGCGGCGATGGGATTAACCCTTATCGGCGGGAGCACGGGCGGCTTTCTCATGCCGCCTCTGGCAGAATATTTGATTGAATTGACCGGCTGGCGTATCTCTTATCTGATCCTTGCGGTAATCCTTTGGGGTGGAGTAATCCCTGTTGCCGCGTTGATCCTGAGAAGGAGTCCTTCCGCGATCGGTCTTCTGCCTGACGGCAAGGGAAGTGAGTCGGAACGGATGAAACCGGGCGGGCTGGAGGAGATCATTTCGCAGGAGAAAACGGTGAAGCTGCCGGCGGAAGAGTTCACTCTGCAGCAAGCGATGAGGACAGTAACTTTCTGGATGATTGCCGCCGCCTTCTTCTTTCCGATGATGTCGGGGGTCGGCTTAATTACGCACCTGGTGGTGGTCCTGACGGACGCCGGCATCGATACGCGACTCGCGTCTGTCTGTCTGGGACTCGTTGCCATACTGGGCATCGCGGGCCGCGTCACATTTGGTTTTGCGGCTGACCGCTTTCCTGTTCGCAAGGTATTCACAGCGTGTTACATCCTGGAAACGATATCGGTTTGCATGCTGCTGGCATTGCCGTTGATCGGGACAAAGGCCTTTTTTGCGTACGTTCTTGTTTACGGCCTTACCGGCGGCGGCGGACTGGTGCTCGCGCCGCTGATTATCGGCGAATGTTTTGGATTGAAGTCGCTGGGCGCGATATTTGGAGTGCTTGCTATCAGCGGGGTTGCTGGAGGGGCAATAGGGCCGCTGCTGGCGGGCTTCATTTTTGACACGACCGGCGGCTACTATCTCGCCTTCGTCATCTTCGCCACCGGTGAAGCGATTGCCGCCTTTGCCATTTCCCGCGCAAAGATCATGCGGTCGCCATCGATAGAGACTGCAATCGTCGCCGGTGTTCTCGATTGACATTCCAGGCTTTACTTCCGGACACAGCCCTCAGCCGAAGGTTTTCAGAAAATCATCTTTGAGCCATTTATTCGATCGGCTCGAAGCGCGCCTGGAAGAAGCGCAGGTATTGCGGCTCGTAGGCCATCTTGAGGCCGCGGGTCTTTTCGCGGGCATCGAACACCGCCTTCACGGCTTCGGCGGTGACATCCATGTGCGCCTGCGTATAGACGCGACGCGGTATTGTCAGCCGCACCAGTTCGAGGGCCGGATAGCGGTGGTCGCCGGTTTTCGGGTCGCGCCCGGCGCTGACCACTCCGCGTTCCATCCCGCGGATGCCGGAATCGAGATACAGTTCGGCCGCGAGGCGTTGCGCCGGGAACTGGTTCTGCGGAATGTGAGGGTAGAACTTTTTGGCGTCGAGGAAGATGCCGTGCCCGCCAACCGGCTGAACGATGGGGATACCCCACTCGGTGAGCAGTTGCCCCAGATAGCGAACCTGTCCGATCCGAGCCCGGATATGATCATCCTGGACTGACTCGACGATCCCGATAGCCATGGCCTCCATATCGCGTCCGGCCATGCCGCCGTAAGTGTGAAGCCCTTCATAGATCACAACGAGGTTGCGAAGTTGGTCGAACAGGTCTCGATCATTAACGGCAAGCCAGCCGCCGATATTGACGAGGCTATCCTTTTTTGCGCTCATCCATGCGCCGTCGGTATAACCACAGAATTCCTTCAGAATCCGGGCGATCGATTTCCCGGCGTAACCTTCTTCGCGTTCCTGAATGAAAAAGGCGTTTTCGACCATGCGTGTCGCATCGAGATAGACCGGCATGCGGTTGCGGCTGCATAATTCATGAACCGCCTTCACGTTTGCCATGCTCACCGGCTGTCCGCCGGCCATATTCACCGTTCCGGCGAGGCTGACGTAGGCGACGTTTTCTTTTCCGACTTTCTCTAAGAGCGCCTGCAATTTCTTCAGATCGATGTTCCCCTTGAACGGATGGGTGCTTGCGGGGTTGTGAGCCTCATCGATAATAACGTCCACGAAAATGCCGCCCGCAAGCTCCTGGTGGAGGCGGGTCGTGGTGAAGTACATATTGCCGGGAACGTACTGTCCTTTCTTTATTGCGGCCTGGCTGATGAGGTGTTCGGCGCCGCGACCCTGATGGGTGGGAACGAGGTACCGATACCCGTAATACTGCTGAACCGCCGCCTCAAGGTTGTAGAAGTTGCGGCTGCCGGCGTAGGCTTCGTCGCCCAGCATCATTCCAGCCCACTGACGGTCGCTCATTGCGCTGGTTCCGCTGTCGGTGAGGAGATCGATGTAGACGTCTTCCGAACGCAGCAAGAATGTATTGTATCCGGCGTCGGTAAGGGCCTTTTGGCGATCTTCGCGACTGATGATCTTGATGGGCTCCACCATTTTAATTTTCCACGGTTCCGCCCACGACCTGCGGCCATACTGCTGTCCGATAGTTTGCGGTATATGTTCTGGCATCGTCTCCTCCCGGCTGCAATGGACGTATTCTTGATCTCCGTGGGGGTATTGAATTCGGCTATTATAGCAGATTTGCGCGTATGGGTATTGGTCTATTGTTCTCTTCCTGAGACTAGCCACCTTTTCCCTTTGACATCGGACATCTTCTCTCGTTATAATTCAGCCTGCCGTTGAAGCGTTTGTACTTGGTCTCACCGGCAGCCAAAGCTCGGCTGCGCCAGGAGTGCATATGACGACTGCAGCCGTCTCTTCATCAAGAAAACTCTCCAAGAAGGAAATCATCAGTTATGGTCTGCCGCGATTCGGTTCAGCGATCATGTTTCTTACCGTCGTCATTTATCTGCCGAAATTTTACACTGATGATCTGCTGCTGAATCCGGGGCTGATCGGGCTGACGTTTCTCCTGGCGCGGTTCTGGGACGCCGTGACAGATCCGGCAATGGGTTATATTTCCGACCGCACGCGCTCGCGGTGGGGGCGACGGCGGCCGTACTTCGTCATCAGCGCGATACCAGCCGCAATAGCTTATTTTATGCTTTGGACTCCGCCGCACGGTTGGCAGGGGCTCTGGCTGTTTGCTTACGTCACTGCCGCATACGTGCTCACGTACACGTTTTGGACCGTCTTCTCGATTCCCTATAATTCCCTTGGCGCCGAGATGACAATGGACTATCACGAGCGGACGGTGCTAACGGGGGTGAGGGAACTATTTGGAGTGGTGGGGACGTTGGTTGCGACTATAGCTCCTCCCGTTTTCGCGGCCAGGTTCGGGAAAGCGCACGGCTATTCCTACCTTTCGATATATGTGGGCGCGATAACCGCACTCTTTATCTTCGTTGCTTTTTTCAATACTCGGGAGAATCCGGAAAACCAGAAGAAAGCGCAGATTCCCGTTAAGGAAGGGCTGCGGGCGCTGGCTGGAAACCGGCCGTTCAGAATTCTGCTGGTAGTGTTTGTGGTCGCGTTGATGGGGAACACTCTCGTGCCCGTATTGACGCTGTATGTTGCGGATTATGTGGTGACGTTGCCGTCGGAACAAGCGCCGTTGCTTCTCAGTCTGGGGGGGCGCACGATAAAGATATCCGACATCGCGCCGATCATCATATTGAGCTATCTCTTGGCCGCCGCCCTTTCGATCATTTTCTGGACGCGTCTGTCGCGCCGGATCGGCAAGAAGGAGACGTGGTCGTACGCATTGGTAATGTCGTCGCTCGTGTTCATTGGCTCCCTTTACTATCATACTGGCACATGGCTCATCTGGATATTTCTTGCCGCCCTTGCAGGCTTCGGCTACGGCTGCACGTTTGCGATCGCGTACTCGATGATGGCGGATGTTATTGATATGGACGAGTTGGAGACCGGCCATCGGCGGGAGGGAGCGTACTTCGGGATGTTCTTCCTGATTGAGAAGGGGGCGGTGGGTCTGACCGCATTCATCGGACTGCAGGCGCTGGCCCTTTCGGGATACGTCCCGAATGTCGAGCAGCCGCTGCGGGTCTTTTGGACGATCAAGGCGTTGTACAGCATCTTGCCTGCTGTCTGTTTTGCGGCAGGCTACTACCTCCTGCGGCGATATCCGATCACACAGGCCGAACACCAGCGAATTCGGTCGCAGATCGAGCTGAAGAAGGCGGCCGCAGCGACTTGAGCGGCTCTCGTACGTGTTTTCCTCCCTGCTGAGGGCGGCGCGAAAAAAAACCTTCAGCGCCAACTACTCATCCCCCGACTCAAGTGCACCGAATCAAGCCGGACATTGGTAATTGCCCTTCCCTCACGCGAGCGTTATGGTAAAAAGAGATGATAGTGCAACATCTTTTTGCCATTTTGCTTCCATTTCATCAAGAAGAAGGGAGCTTTCTGAGAGGTGTTGAATTATGGCACAAGAAAGGAAGGAAAAAGTAAGTACACTCGAAAAAGGGGATATTTATTTCTTTTACAGGCCGAAGGTGGAGGAGGAAAGCCCGGAAAGCCGTGAGGATGTCCAGCGGCTATATATGGTTCTTCATCCTGAAAAAGAGAAGAAGTACCGGTTGTCGATAATTGGAAGAAAAAGGATGCCCGATCCGGCGGTATCCGGAAAAGAGCGGTACTGGGGATTCGTCCAGGTGGTCAGAAAAGATCCGAAGGCGATCCGAGACGAATTGAGAGAGGAGAAGTATCGAACGAAGACCCGCGGGGAGAGAGAAATACCCGCTGCACGGCCGCTCGGTGAAGGAATCTATCGTATCGCCCGGCACGGCAATCACACGCATTTGTTGTATTCGCTTGAGCTGCCGAAAGAACCGGGTGAACCGCAAGAGGAGTTTCAGATCGAGGAAGAGGCCAGCTACATTATGAGCATCAAGAACCCGGAGAAGCCTACGCCGCCTTCAGCCGGGCTGGGGGAGGCGCGGCAAGCTGAATACCCGAAGAAGTTGCAGGAGGTCTTTCGAGATCGCCGGTTTGCGGACGTGGATCCGCCGGAATTCATGGATCATGAAGGCACGCAGTTTGTTCTTGTCGCTGCATTAGAGGATATTAAGGAGGACATGGGAATCGATTTGGAGACCGAGAATGAATCTCGAGCCTCAGCCGATGTCTTCAAAGACTTGAAACTTGATAGATCCAAGCATCCTACCAAGCCGCTTTTCGAGGGCGAATGGGAATAGCTTCTTTTTGAATTGACAATCCGGCGGCGGCATTGTCGTCGCCGGATTTTTTAATTTTTCAGGATTGTAGTTGCGGGAATCATCAGATTTGTATATATTCATATTCCCGATTTCGGGTGTATGTACCGGAAATCAGGTAATTACTGTCCACTTACCATGAAAATAACAAAGTCTTTTGCTGGAATAGAAATTGCTATTCTTGGCGACGTGTTTGGCTTAGCCCCCACTGAAAAAACCAACACGCTGGCTGAATAAAAACCCACGCCAGAGCGTCTCACGAACAATTTCATAATTTTCAGGATCATTTTGCCCGAGAATGCGGCACGTCAAGGAGGTGATCTGGGGAAAACCCTTCTTCTTTTAAGCAGTAGCGTATGAAGATATTGACCGAACGGATACGGCATATTTTACATATCAAACCAGAAGCGTGAGTTACACCGACAGCAGTAGTCCCGTTGAGGAGAATCAGTACATGAGGAAGGCTTATTCATTCATCATCTTGATTTTGTTCGCCGCATTTACCGCAAGACCCGCGACCGCCGATTCAGTTGAAGAAGAAGCAACAGCCGCCCAAATCAAAGGTGCGGCCTTCAATTCCGACCTACTTGGGGATGAGCCGGTGGATAGACAAAGTGATTCGTTCCTTGAGGCGCCCGTCGAAGAGCCGCCTCTCATTTCCTGCGCTCCAGGCCTCAGGCAAATGATTGAATGTCTTGCCGAAGTGGCGTCTTTGCATGAACTAGTCGCCTCCTGCTTATATTCGACCGAATACAAAGCTCCCTTCTCGTTTATCGCGTCCGGGCCAGACGTTTTTGCGGGAGTGCGAGCGGTTAAGGCAGCGGATTCGGCCGGAGTCGCTTGTATGAGACGCGATCGAGGATACTAGAGAGTAACTGCCCGCTCCAACTGCGCATGCCAAAGCAAGAAGAACTGTCGGACGGGTCGGACAGTTCGGACGAGTCGGACAGGTCGGACCAGTCGGACCTGTCAGACATGTTGAAGATTCCGCCTATTTCAAGCCATTTGGACGGTTCCTTTTTTCAATCCGGTGTTTGCCGATCTTGATGGTCGCGCATTTTTCAGTTGACATTGCGCCCGGTATATTGTATGGTTGACCAACCAAAATAACAGGAGAGTCATGGGAAGAAAGAGTCTTGCGAAAGAGCGGCGCGAGCAAATTGTCCGTGCTCTGAATCGGTGTGTCGCCGAGTATGGGCTTCAGAAAACGACCATCAAGAATATTGCGCGGAAGGCCGGTGTCCAGCCGGGCATTCTGCATCATTACTTCAAGGATCGGGACGAAATCATCGAGGAGATGGTCGAGATGATTGTCAATGAGGTGAGCGCGAAGTATCTTGAGGAGCTTCAGCGCCATGATGATCCCGAAAAGCGGTTCGAGGAGGGAATCGATTTCCTTTTCAACCCGGTCATGATTAATGACGAGTATGCGAGCTTTTTTTACGACTGCTGGGCGGAGGCCAAGCGCAACCCGCGGATACGCGAGAGCTTTAAGATGCTGTATACTCGTTTCCGGAAGGCCATAATCGATTTGCTCGCCCAGAACAAAGGTGCCGCCGGTCTGTCTTCTGCGAAGATTCAAGAGCTTGCGGATATGATCATGGCGATACAGGACGGGATCTCGCTGCAATGGGAGATGCTTCCCAACGGGGTCTCTCTCAAGAAGGCAGCGAGCATGACAAAGCAGATGATTCGGTTATACATAAGAGAAGAGAACCGGTCCAGATGAACGGCCGAGGAAAGGTAGTGCAGGTCGGTGGAGATTCGGGGAGACGTGATTTTTGAAGACGTTGTCATCGTTCCGCTGCAGAAGATGATCAAAAAGCGGGCGGCGGCGCTCCTGGCGCGCGCGTTTGTGGAGGATTCGGAAGTCATTACCATTATCAGAAAGCCGCGCCGCGTTCGGCAGAGGATACTTCAATCCCACTATTCGATTCTGATCTCTTCATTCTTGCGCTACAATGCGTCGGCATGTGTGCTGGCGGGTGGAGAGCTGGTCGGGGTCATGCTGGTGTGCGCTCCGGGAGAGGAGCCGATAGGCGTGAAGGAGCTGGCGAGATTTTTCCTGAGGATGCTGTTGCAGCTCAATCCGGGTTCGTTTCGGCGCGGCTGGGTCTCGGCGCAGGACGATGAGCATCATCGTCCGTGCGAGCCGCACTATTACCTGAGCACACTCGGGATCGAGCCAAAGCGGCAGGGAAACGGTATTGGCAGTGTTCTGCTGAAGTATCTGATCGAACGAGCGGATAAAGAGAATACGGCCATCTATCTCAGCTCGACGAATCCCAAGGCTCTCCCGCTTTATGAGAGATTCGGATTCAATACGATTTCAATAACAAGTCCTCTGGGGGTCCCGAACCACCATATGGTACGCAACGGGATTAAATGAAAGGAGCGAGGCAGGATGTTTTCGCTTGAAGGGAAAGTGGCTGTGGTAACGGGCGCCGCGTCGGGGATAGGATTGGCTACGGCTCGCCGGTTCTCCCACGCGGGCGCCACGGTGGTGGTTGCGGATAAGAATGATGCGACCTCGGTTGCGCGGGAGATCGGCGGCCTGTTCATCAGGACGGATGTGACCCGCGAGGAGCAGGTGAAGGCGCTGATGGACGAAACGGCGCGAAGGCACGGGCGCATCGACATTGTGATCAATAATGCCGGGGGAGGAGACGGCAGTGGCGCGAATTTTATTTCGCAGCTTCCCGCGGAGGATTATGAATCGAGTTTTCGCCTGAATTCAATGGGAGTCTTGTTCGGGATCAAGCATTCAGTCGACCACATGAACAACGGCGGCTCGATAGTGAACACGGCCTCGGTGGCGGGCATACAGGGGGTAGCCATGTATTCCCCGTATGTCGCATCCAAGGCCGCGGTTATTGCCATAACGAAGACGGCCGCGCTGGAACTGGCGGGTCGCAACATTCGCGTCAACTGTGTTTGTCCGGGGACGGTGGACACACCGATGGCTTACGGGCCGGGGGGCGAAGCTGAATTGAAGCTTTCGAAGCTGATGATGCCGCTCGGCCGGCTGTGCAAACCCGAGGAGGTGGCAGCCGCATTCCATTTTCTGTGCTCGAACGACTGTTCGTTTATCTCCGGCCAGGCCATCTGTATAGACGGCGGCATGACGGCCGGCCTGAGTATGGGCCTGGTAATGCCTTTGCTGGAGATGCTGTAAGAATTGGACGGCGCTGGAGAGCGGGGGGCGGGCCGGCAATCGGCGTTCCCTCATCTTTCCAATGGACGATTCGAGAATTAACTCATTCGAAAGTGAGGGGGACAATATGAGCAGCGACATCGAGAGCAAATTTTCCGAAAAACTGGGCAGGTCGAACGAGGTGCTCGAACGGGCGAAGAAGGTGCTCCTCTCACCTGTGGCGACCGGGCCGTTTCGCGCGCCCAGGGCAGTTGTATTTGTCAAGGAAGGAAAGGGGGGTCGGATCAAGGATCTCGACGGCAATGAATACGTTGACGTTACCATGGCGTATGGTCCGCTCATACTCGGGCACAGCCATCCCGTCGTTGTCGATGCGGTTGAAAAGCTGGTGCGCAGGGGCACGGTGTATGCGATCGCCCACGAGAATGAAGTGCGCATGGCCGAGATTCTGGTTGAGGCGATTCCCTGTGCCGAGAGGGTCGCTTTTGCGAATTCAGGCACGGAAGCCACGATGCACGCGATGAAGGTTGCCCGCGCCCGAACCGGGAAGGACAAGATTGCGAAGTTCGAGGGCGGCTATCATGGAGTGCATGATTACGCTCAGGTGAGCAGCCTCTTTTCAGTTGGGGGCGGCACGATTGAGGACCCATTGAGCGTGCCCGACACCAGGGGCATCCCGCAGGCGGCGGTCGATCAAGTCATGGTGCTTTCTTACAATCGACCGGAGAGTATCGAGAAGATTCGAAAACACAAAGATGAACTGGCGGCGGTCATCATCGAACCGGTTCCGAGCGCGCTCCCCATAGATATGGGCGATTTCCTCAGGCAACTCCGAAAGGTGACGAGGGAGTGCGGTGTGCTGCTGATCTTCGATGAGGTCATCAGCGGGTTCCGTCTCGCGTACGGAGGCGCGCAGGAATATTTTGGAGTCGTGCCGGATATGGCAACGTACGGCAAGATAATCGGCGGGGGTTTCCCCATCGGCGCCATAGCCGGCAGCGTCGACGCGCTCCAGCCGCTTGTCACCACGGGCGACTTCTTCCAGGACATCCAGGAGAAATGCGCCATCATCGGCACGTTCAGCGGCAATCCTATCAGCACGGGAGTCGGCGCCGCGGTCCTGAAATATCTGGGCGATCATCCGGAGATTTACGATTACATCAATAGCCGGGCGGCGCGAATAAAGCGCGAGGTTCAGGAGTTTTGCAAGGACAACGAGTTTCCGCTTCAACTGTTCGGACTCGGCTCATGGTTCGTCCCTCATTTCCATTGGGGAAAAGCTGAGAACCCGCGCGATCTCCTCAGCCCGGAAGGATGGGCGAAGGGAACGGCTCTCGGCCACTATATGCGGTACAACAAGGTGTATATGCCTGATCTGCACACGGTCTTCGTTTCGGCCGCACATACTGATGAGGATATCGAACTGATAATAGAGGGTTTCAAAAAATCGTTGATGGCGATGAAGCGGGACGGGATACTGGAATAAGCAGCAAGAAGAGAGGGTCGGGAGAGATTCTTCCCACGCGAAACGCGTGGTCAGAATGACTCCGTTGGGAGGACTTGCGCTTTTCAGCAGAAAGAACGGGAAAGCACGAAGGCACAAGAGCGTCGGTAGCGATCTTTGGAGGTCTGTATGGGACAAATAACCGGTGGTGAGCTCATCCTGCGATGTTTGGCTCAGGAGGATATCAAGACGATTTTTGCGGTTCCGGATGCGGGATATAATCCTGTGCTCGGAAAACTCAAGGATTATGGAGTACGCCTCGTGCCGCCGCGCCACGAGGCTGCCGCGGCGCACATGGCCGATGCGATGACTCGCATGACCGGCCGGCCCGCTGTTTGCATGTCTGGGGCGGGTCCCGGCACGGCGAATCTGGTTTCAGGCATTGCTACCGCTTATGCTGAAGGGAGTCCGGTCGTGGCGATAACGTGCAATCGGCGCAGGCCGGTCATCTATCCCGACAGGGGAGGATCTTTTCAGTACTGTAATCAGGTGGACCTGTTCAAGCCGGTAACGAAGTGGAATGCGGTAGTGAACGATTGGGCTCGCATTCCCGAGCTTGTACAGAAGGCGTTTCGGACGGCAACGTCCTGCAAGCCGGGTCCCGTGCAGCTCGATGTTCCGGATGACATTTTTTATGCGACCGGCGACGAAGATTCCGTGCGAGTGGTTTCTCCCAAGCGGTACCGGGTCGGCTACAGGCTGGCGGCCAATCCGGAACTGGTGGAGGAGGCGGCGCAGTTGCTGACAAAGGCGAAGCTCCCGCTGCTTCATGCGGGCGGCGGCGTGAAGCATTCGAAGGCGGCTGCAGTCGTATGCGAGCTTGCGGAATATCTGGGAGCGGTGGTTTCGACATCCGCGGGCGCGCGCGGAGTCGTTGCCGAAGATCATCCCCAGTGTTTTCACTGCCTGAGCCCGGCGGTGCGCGAGGCGCGCAAGAATGCGGACGTCGTGGTTGTCATTGGCAGTCAATTCGGCGAGACGGAGTTTCGGGGGCAGGCGCCCGATTGGGGGAAACCGGAGGCGCAGCGGGTTATACAGATCGACATCGATCCGGAGAGGATAGGGGTTAGCCGCGAGGTCGATATCGCGATCATTGGAGATGCGCGCAGAGTCGTCGCCGACATTCTTGAGCGGGTGAGACAACTTGGGCCGAGGCGCGGACCGGGGGCGCGGGTCGAGTCTTTTCGCGCCACACAGGATCTGTGGATCAAGGAACTTCTTTCCACAGCAGGTGATTCGCCCGATTCGCCGGTTCATCCCGGCGCAATGGCGGCAACGGTCAGGAGGTTCTTTCCGCGGGATTCGATCATGGTGCTGGATGGCGGAAACAATGGCCTGTATACGGCGCACTACCATCACATTTTCGAGCCCGACTGTATGCTGTGGACGTCGAAGTTCGGCCATCTCGGGACGGGGATCCCATACGCGCTCGGGGCGAAGCTGGCATGTCCCGACAAGCTCGTGTACGTTGTTACGGGCGACAGCGCGAGCGGATTCAATTTGATGGAACTGGAGACGGCGAAGCGCGAGAATTTGCCGATTGTGGTGATCATCAATTGCGATTATCAGTGGGGGATGGAGGCGCCCGGCCAAATCATGGAATTTGGCGGTCCGGAATTCATGGTTGGCGTGGCGCATTACCCGATCCGCTATGATAAGATAGCGGACGCGATGGACTGCCACGGCGAATACGTAGACAATATTGCTGATCTTGAGCCCGCTTTGGAGAGGGCTGTCGCTTCGGCCAAGCCTTCGGTTATCCACGTGGTAACCAACAAGGAAGCGAACACCTGGCCGCCGGGATTGCTCGAGTTTGCTCGGGTTTACAGCGGCGAGCAAGCTGCCGAGTAGCATTTGCGGCCGGTTATGCCGGGCCGACGGAGCGAATGAAACGGAGGAAAAGAAAATGGGGGAGTTAGAGGGGAAGGTTGCAGTCGTAACGGGAGTTGGACGTCCCCGCGGCATCGGCCGGGCATGCGCACTAAAACTGGCTTCAATGGGTGCGGATATTGTCATCAGCGATATCTGCCGCAGGTATGAGGGGGACCTTGCATTTTACAATCTCGGTGATTGGGAACAACTGCAGGCAGTGGTAAGAGAAATAGAGGCAATGGGTCGCCGAGCGCTTGCATGCAGGGTCGATGTTGCGAAAAAAAATGAAATCGAGCAGATGGTAAATGAAACTGTGGATGCGTTCGGGCGAATCGATGTTTTGGTGAATAATGCCGGCACCGGAGTTGGCGTCGGTCCGATATTAACCATCAGCGAAGAAGCCTGGGACAAGACGTTTGCCGTAAACGCAAAGGGCACTTTTTTGTGTTGCCAGGCGGTGCTTCCGGGGATGATGGAGAGGAGAGAAGGCAAGATCGTCAACATTGCCTCGACCGCAGGGCTGCGCGGGTCCGCGCAGTATGGGGCTTACGGCGCCTCCAAATTTTCAGTTGTCGGAATGACGCAGATCATGGCCGCCGAATTTTCGCAATTCAACATCAACATCAACTGCGTGTGTCCGGCAATGGTCGAGACCGATCTCGGCTTTGAAGAGTATGAGTTTCTCTCGTTTGTGCGGGGCGGGACGCCTGAGGAAGCGCGCCGGCGCATCATCTCGCAGATTCCGCTCGGACGCCCGGCCGTTGCCGCTGATATCGCCAATGTGGTTGCTTTTTTGGTGTCGAAACAATCCAACTACATGGTGGGGCAAACGGTGGCGGTGACCGGCGGGATGGAGTTCGGCGCGCATTAAGAAAGCTGAATCAGGCTGCGGACTATTTTTTTCAGCTCTTCGCTGCTAAAGGGTTTTATGAGCAAGGCATCCGGTTCCGGATGCATTTCCTCTTCTGCATGGCCGGTCATTATGATGACGGGGACACCCGGGTGATGGAGGCGGACATGTTCGAGCAGTGAAAGGCCATCACGATCGGGCATGAATTTATCGGTCACCACGAGATCGATTCTTTCGGCGCCGAGAATACGAATAGCCTCTTCCACTGTAGAGGATTCGCTTATTTGATACCCTTCCGATTTCAAGACTCTGACGAGTTGCCGTCTTTGCATCGCGTCGTCTTCCACGAGGAGGACATCAATTGTTGGCATATCGATCCCTCAAATTCTGCTGTCGAAGTGAAGGGGCGGCTTTCTAAGCATAACCACAGGAGTTGTGAAAGACAAGGGCGGACAGGACTTTTTTTGAATATGACACCTGTGCGCCGCTGCCGCTAATGGAGCCAGCCTAATCCGCTTCCCGTTTCGCACGTAAATGCCGATCTTCTATTTTCACGCAATGATGGTCGGCCGGATCGGAGTTTTTGTCAGGACTTCGTTTCCGGACTGTGTGATGAGGACGGGGCACTCAAGGCGGTGTCCGCCGACACCGGGCCGGTTGATCACGAGTGCGGCCACTTCGGTCAGATTCGGTTCGAGCACGATGTGGCTGAACTCCTCGCCGCTGGTTATTGCCGGGTACCACTCGTGGCCGACGATGCCGATGCCATGCCCGAATGCAGCGAGCGCGTCCTGCACGTAGCCGGCGGAACTGAGGTAATCCATCATTTCCTGCCAGATATCGGGCACGCGCGCCCCGGGGACAAGTTTGCTGATCAGGAATTCGGCGGCGCCGGTATACGCTTCCGCGAGTCTTTCCTGTTCTCTTGTCGGTTTTCCGATGATGTAGTTGTGTGACAGGTCGGAGTAATAGTGGCCATATGTGCTGTGGAGGTCGACGAGCACGTTGTCGCCGGGCTGTACGATTCGATCGGTGGGCGGAGTGCATCCGCATTGGGCGTAAGCGGTGCGCTCGCCGGAGGCGATCTCGTTGCTGCCGGTGATCGGCCAGTGGAACTCGCTCCCAAGCTGACGCATTGTCAGCTCGCCGATGCCTGCTATTTCGAGTTCTGTCAAGCCCGGGCGAAGCTCGTTCCTCACGGCTTCCTGTGCGGCATCACAAATGGCTGCCGCCCGCTTCATCAGGGCGATCTCGCCGGTTTCTTTGGTTGCGGAGACTTTATCGACGACGTTGATTGCATTGACGAAGGTCGCCTTTGGCAGGTCTTTGAGGAGCATCTCGTATTCGGTGGCAAACAGGAAACCTGCCGCCAATCGAGGAGAATGTCCGAGTTCGACGCCAATCGTTTTCTCCGCGTATCCCCAGGATTGAATGCGGGCAACGGCTTGCTCGATGAGCGAGAATCCGGGAAGGACCGGACCTGATCCGACGACTCTGTCGCCAAGCCAGGATTCGGCCTTCACGCGTTCGAAGTCCATGAGGAGGGTGTTCACTTCGATTCTGCCGTCCGACGACATAAGAGCGTAGCTTCTCCACGGAACGAAGGCGCCGCTGATGTAACAAACGCTTTTTTCGCGAGTGGCCAGAAGGATGTCGACTCCTTCTACGGCCATCTCTCGACGAATTCTTTCCATCCTGGCGGGGTAATCTATGTAGATGTTCATTATCTCTCCTCCGGCTGTTTCATGTTGATGGTGGGACGCACGATTATACCAGTTTCGCGTAGGGTTCTTCAATTCTGGGGCTTCGGGGACAGAGAATGCGTCGATGAGCAATTCCGCCGTGGAGTGCCTATATCCGGGCCGAGGAGAGATTCTTCCCACGCGAAGCGCGTGGTCAGAATGACGATGTTGTTAGGATGTCGCGCCTGCGGTGGGTTCTTGAGATGGTGGAAACCTCCCGGTATTTGAATAAGAGGAAAGTATATGTTACCTTTGCAGGAGGGGCTTCAATCGATCGTGGTTTGGAGGCAGGCGTGGAGATTATGCAGCGAAAATACGCATTTATAGTGAATCCCGCTTCGGGTGCAGGCGAAGGCGCTCAGATTGCCGCAATGCTGATGCGAATTGTCAAGGATCATCCTCGGCTCGGGGAGGGAGAAGCGGCGGTATTCACGGTAGACAGGCTGTCTGAAGATGAAATGATCAGCCTTATCTCGGAATCGGAAATGCTTATTGCTGTCGGCGGCGACGGAACCGTCAGCCAGTTGATCAGCCGTATGATGCAGTCGAAGAGGACGCCGGCGCTGGGCGTCGTACCGGTCGGGACCAGCAATGATCTGGCGCGCGCTCTCGGCGCGCCGCTACGAGCCGATTTTACCGATGATCGCGTCCTACGCGCAACCATTGACAGACTTCTTTCCGCGCGGCCGATACTGCTGGATATTCTTGCGATCAACGGGAGATTCTTCTTCTGCAATTACTTCAGCATGGGATTCGACGCCATCATTGTAAGCGATTTCGCCCAGATGCGCAAATCGCGCTGGATTCGGCTGCTCCCACGGGGGCGGTTCGTGAACAACCTGATTTACTTTCTGATGGGCGTCAAAAACGCGGGCTTCCGCTTGTCGCCGCCCGTAGTTGTTTCAATCGAATATTCCGGTGCCGAGAAGCGTCTTACTTTTGATCAGCCTGTACGCGCTGTAATCGTGACGAATCTGCCGGTATATGCGGGAGGAACAAGGATCAATCCGGGTGCCCGATTGGACGACGGCCGATTTGAGATTACGGTGGTAGAGACGCTGTTCCAGTTCATCATAGTGATTCTCACCCGTTTCCTTCGCTTTTTGACGTTGCCGCGCGGGATCGTCCAGGTTCGAGCGGAGCGGGCGGAAATCCAGTTGCACGGACCTGCGCCGTGCCAGATCGATGGAGAGGCGGCTTTCGATGCTCTGTCGGCCGATCATCTCCTCAAGATTACGCGTTGGGGCAGCATTCGGATCGCGGTCTAGGAACTGCGCTACGTAATGCGGCTTACAGATAACTTATTCCTGGTGAGTCAAAATATAAAGGAAATTTATCATCTTCACAAAAAGGGGGTCGTTCAGCGAATGCTGTCGTTCATAAACATGAAGTGTTCGGCGTGTGAATCTGTTTACACTCTCTTGATCGAGCAACTCAATATAGTGCTGCTGTTCAAATGTTACGAGTGCGGCCAGCACAACGTGTACGTCGCAGGGAACATCCTTGAGCTTGACCAGCAGATAATGACTGAAGGCACGGACGCACAGAAGCGGAAGCATATTGTCAATACCGTTCAGTGCTTTGCCGGCAAGTTTGCGGAAAATGTTTTTGGACACATTGATCGGATGGTCAATGTGAATGTTGATATCGAGATGGTGGAGAGTCGCCGTCGGAGGAGGAAACGCATGACTGAGAAACCACAACCGGCCAAGGAGATAGCCTCGGCCCGCCCCGTGCCATCCATCAAACAAATGGATGCACCCGAGATTTCCGCCGATGAGGTCAAGGATTTCGTGAAGATCGATTTGAATCTCATCGACAAGAAGCATTACTTTGACAAGTTCTTCCGCACGACCACCAATTAGTATCCCCTAACCGGGGCCGGCAGAGCGGAACCGACCGGCGATCCGGCAGTGAAGCGCATGCGCAGGGCGAAGGCTGCTTCTCTAACCGCTGACGATTTAGCAACTTAGATCATCCTCCAGAATCCTCTTTCATTTGACAAATCCAGGCGTCAGGGCTATAATTTTTTAATCCCCTTCAAGTGGAATGTTCAGGTGAGGAACGAATGATTCGGAGCATGACGGGATTTGGACAAGGCGCTGCCGAAACCGACGGATTGTCGGTATGGGCTGAGGTGTCTTCGCTTAACCATCGGTATCTGGATCTGAACCTCAAGCTGTCATCTGTCTTTCTTTCTTTCGAGCATGAACTCAGAAAATTTGTGCAAGGGTTCTTTGAGAGGGGGAGAATCAATATTTCTCTTACTTCGGAAGGCGCATTATCCGAGGCGACCGAGGTCGAATTCAATCGGCATCTTGCCCAGCAGTACCTTGATCAAGTGCGCGCTTTTTCCCTGGAATCCGATCTCAGGGACGACCTGAGCCTCACGTCCATCCTCCGCTTGAGCACGTTGTGGAATCCAAAACGCCCGGCCGCGGAAGACCTCGAGAAACTTCTCGGAGCGGCCAAGAAGGCTCTGACGGTTGCGATTGAGCAGTTGACCCGGATGCGCGAGCAGGAGGGATCGGCAATCTGGGCGGACCTCTGCGGCAGAATAGATCACATCAACACTTTCATCAAGCAGATATCATCGCGCGCGCCTGGCGTTGTGGACGATTATCGCCAGCGGCTGAAGGAGCGCATTGACAGCCTGTTGCCGGAGGGCGCCGCACTGGACGAGCAGCGGCTGCTGGCGGAGGTGGGTCTCTTCGGTGAGAAAGCCGATATTTCCGAAGAACTCGTGAGGCTCGCAAGCCATATTGAGCAGTTTCATGCGATAGGACAGCAGCATGGCAATGTGGGGAGGCGGCTGGATTTCCTTCTGCAGGAGATGTTCCGGGAGATTACAACTATCGGCTCGAAAGCCCGCGATGCCGCTATTTCGCATGATGTTGTGGAAGTAAAGGGGCTTCTGGAGAAGATGCGCGAGCAGGTCCAGAATGTCGAGTAACTTTTGAAAACTTCGGCCATGTCAGCGATAATAAACATCGGGTTCGGCGGCGCGGTCATGGTTGAGAAGGTGGTGGCCGTCATATTGCCCGACTCGAAACCGTCGGTTCGCCTGCGTGATGCGGCTCGGAACGAGAACAGGTTGATCGATGCCACCCAGGGACACAAGACGCGGGCCCTTATCATTACGACAAGCAATCATGTGATTTTGTGCGGCATTAATGCTGAAACTATTATTCAGAGGATCAAAGAAAGCAGTGCCACATAATCAGGTGTTTTCATCGAGAAAAGATGTTGAACCCGATGAGCTTGTCCGGGCCCTGCATCGCAGACGCGGACTGGCGGTGGTAATTTCGGCCCCGTCGGGAACCGGGAAGACTACTCTTTGCAGGCAGTTGCTTCGGGAAATACCGGATCTCAGCCTGTCTGTCTCGGTTACGACGCGATCGCCAAGAAGGGATGAGCAGGACGGGCGTGATTACCATTTCATATCACGGGAGCGATTTCAGGAGGAGATGAGGAGCGGTGGTCTGCTTGAGTGGGCCGAAGTTTACGGACATCTGTACGGCACTCCTCGCGAGCCGGTTGCGACGAGGATCGAGCAGGGTAAGGACACTGTTCTTGACATCGACGTGCAGGGCGCCCAATCGGTGAAGGAAACTCTTCGGGAGGCGGTGCTGATTTTCCTTCTTCCGCCGTCGCTGGCTGAACTCGAGCGGAGGCTGCGGACTCGCAGTTCCGACTCCGCCGACGATATCAGCGTGCGTCTTCAAAACGCTTTGACCGAACTCAGCCGCTACAGGCTGTATGATTATCTGGTGGTCAATGATGATATGAGCAGCGCCGTGAGCGTATTGAAGTCCATTGTTCTCAGCGAGCGTCATCGGTTGAACAGGATTCTCTAACAATGTGGATCAAATTTTGTTGTAGTCCGGGAGGAACGAATGTTCAAAATTTCATCGGAGAAACTTTTGCAAGCCTGTGGAGGCCAGTATCGACTTCTGGAGATGGCGTTTCAGCGGATGCATCAACTGAACAATGGCATGCCGCCACTTGTGAAGCCGGCTTCAAAGAAGAATTCCACGATAGCGCTTCAGGAGATAGCCGAAGGGAAAGTGTGGATTGCCGATAAGAAGGCCAAACCCGATGAAGAGGCTGGATAGCAAGTCCATCGTGCTGGGCGTATGCGGCGGCATTGCCGCATATAAAGCCTGTGATCTTGCGAGCAAGTTTAGCCAGGCGGGGGCGGAGGTGACGGTTATCATGACGGCGGCGGCCCAGCAATTCGTCACGCCTCTCACGTTTCAATCGCTCACGCATCGCCCGGTGATAACGAGCCTGTTTTCTCCGATCGAGGAATGGGAGATCGAGCACATTGCGGTCGCGCATCGGGCTTCTTTGGGGATTATCGCGCCGGCCACGGCGAATGTTATCGGGAAGATTGCCGGCGGAATAGCCGATGACTTCCTTACGACATTTGTCCTGGCTACTCGAGCGCCGATCGTGGTATGTCCCGCGATGAACTGTGAGATGTACGCAAACAGCGTCGTCCAGGAAAATCTCGGCCGGCTGCGGGCGCGGGGATTCCACATTGTGGAGCCGGAAGAAGGGGCGCTTGCGTGCGGCGATACGGGCAAGGGCCGGCTCGCGGGGGTGGAGACGATCATCGAACGCGCCCTGTCGCTGCTTGGCAAGCCCGGCGATTTTGAGAAGATCAAGGTACTTATTACCGCAGGTCCCACACACGAGCCGATCGATCCCGTCCGCTATATTACCAATCCGTCAACCGGCAAAATGGGGTACGCTCTCGCGCAGGCCGCGCAGGAACGCGGAGCCGAAGTTGTCCTGGTTTCGGGGCCGACTAATTTGACGGCGCCGGCGGGCGTGGAGGTGGTGAACGTGACAACGGCGAAGGAGATGGCTCGAGCGGTGAAACAGAAGAGCGCCGGCTGCCGCGTCATCATTGGGGCTGCGGCCGTTTCGGATTATACTCCCGAGCGTTTTGTTGATCAGAAGATCAAGAAAACGGATGAAGCGATGACGATAAGCTTGAAACCAACTACAGATATTATCGCGGACTTGGGAAGGAGAAAGAGCGGGCAAGTGCTGGTGGGCTTTTCAGTCGAGACCCGCGACCTGATACAGAACTCGAAGGAGAAATTGAAAAGAAAGAATTTGGATTTGATTGTGTGCAACGACGTCACCCAGCCGGGAGCAGGTTTCGCAACGGACACGAACATCGTCACCATTCTGGACTCGAACGGCGCAACCGAACAACTGCCGAAGCTGTCGAAACTTGAAACCGCACACAAGATTCTTGATAGAGTTCGCTTGCTCCTCTAAGGGCCACACAGCTCTTACCGTATTATGGATGAAAAAAAGGCTTCCCTCCTTCCGCTCCTATTTCTGAGCGCCGCAGCCGTTTGCACAATCTACCTTTTCTCTCGCTATTCCGGAAACAGCCTCAATTACAATGAGAGCCACAACCTCATATATGCCGCCTCACGGACTCCGATTCAACTGCTGAAAATCGACGACATGCACCCGCCGGGCTTCTATCTTTTCATGCGCTACTGGCAGAAAGCGGCGGGAAAGAGCGAGATTTTTCTCCGGTTTCCTTCGTTGATCTTTTCGCTGGTGTCTATTCTGCTCGTGTATAAGGCGGGCAGGAGCTTATTTGATGCCAATACGGGCGCTCTTGCCGCTCTTCTGTTTGCCGTCACACGATTGAACGTGCAAGCCGCAAACTCAATTCGCCCGTATGCACTCATGACGCTGTTATTTCTGATGTCTCTGGTTTCTTTTCTGGAAATCATTCGGGACAACAGGACCCGAAGTCATCTGTTAAATTCTGCCGCGATCCTTGGGGCTTTTTTCCTACATTATTACGCCATATTTTTTGCGATGTGCCAGTTGTTATACCTTTTAATCGATTTTCGCAGCCGGCGGCCTCAGCTTAACAAGTGGTTGATCTTCCAAGGCGCTGCAGCAATCCTCTTCCTGCCTTTCGCGTACATTGCAGCCACTCATCAACTACGGATGGTGAACCCGAGCGGGGGCGCCGATATCCTCTCGTTCTCGAATTTCGTTCGACTGCTTTATTCGATGAGTCCGCTCTCGCAAAAGTATTCACCCCATATTTCGGCGATAATGTTCGGCGTCGCCGCTTGTTTTACCGCGCTTGCGGCGTTCGGGCTGCTTCCATTACGGCAGAACAAGCTGTTGCTTTTGGTGCTCGCCACACCAATGCTCGTGGTAGCGATTTTGTCGAACGCGGCGGGATTGAAGTTTTTTCAGCCCTACCACTTCACCTACCTGCTCCCGGCCTTTGTGTTAGCGGTTGCGCACGCGCTGCTCAAGTTCGGGAAAACCGGATACGTAATTGGCGCCGGCGTCGCACTGGCGGCGCTGATGATTCCGCTGCAGACGCCTATACCTGATTGGAAAGCCTGCAGCGAGTATCTGCAGACACATATGCATCCGGGTGATAAGGTTCTTATTTGTCCGGACCTGAATGACGCCCTCCTTTATTACTGGCCTGACGCGCAGATCATTCCCATTTCAGGAGTGAGTCGTGACACAGATGAGCCGCGGCGGGTCTGGCTTGTCCTCGTTTATAAGGACATCTATTATACGGTCAGCGCCAAGGATGCACTGCTGGACTGGTTTCGATATCTGAATTTCTCCGACGAGCCGATCGAGGCTGGAATAAAGAATGTGGATATTATTGTTTTAACCCGGGGAGCGGGAAACTCGCTCTTTCAGTCATCCTCCGCCACGACGGAGGGGAGAAAAGGGATTGTCGAACCTGAGGGGGGCTGAAGCTGCAAGCGCACGGGTAAAAGAGAAGACGCCCGACGCATGTCTTTATCGGCTGTTTGCTGGCAACCGTATGACAGCGTCAGGCGCGGACTAAGTTCAGCTTTGGGTGGCGTCGGGTTCCGGCGTTTTCTTTACGCCGAGCGAGGCAAGACGTTCTTGCGCATAGTCGGCCCAGAGGCTGTCGGGGAGCAATTCCGAAACACTCTCATATGCTTCTATTGCGTCCTGCACGTTCCCCATTCGTTCATGGCACAGGCCCAGCCGGTACCTTGCTCTTGTTGCCGCCGGGTGGGACGGATATTTTTTCTTTACGCGCTCATATTCGTTTATTGCTTCTGCCCATAGGCCGAGAGATTCGAGGCTATAACCGGCCGCTTCCAAAGCCGCGGGTGCGGCCGGATGGTTGGGATGGTTTTTGGCAAAATTGAAAAATTCCCTACGGGCTTCCTCATACTTTCTCTGGTTATACAGGAAATTCGCCCGTTGGTATTTCGCCAGCACGGCAGCCGGTGTTCCCGCATAATCTTCAGAAACGTTCAGCAGCCCCTGTTCTTTTTCATTATCTTTGAGCCCCTCGGCCCGATAGAGCGCGAGTGAAGCCTCCGAAGCGAGGCGATTTGCGCGTATATGTCGATAGTACCCCAACGCGAACAGGGCCAAAAGGGCGAAGATTCCGATGGCAAGTTCGAGACGACGGCGCACAATGAAGTCAGTAACGCGCGCTATCGTGGTGTATATTTTGTCTTCTTTCAGGTCTTTTCGTGTTACTTTGGGCCCCGCCATTCGTTACCTCAGGCTGACTGGAGGCGCCGCCTCCGTGGATTTTGGGAAGAAAGACGCATCGATAAAGGAGCTTCGGCTGCCTTTCGGGCTGATCAGGATAGTTGCCGTTTTGTCCGTCTTATCATAGTAGAGGGTAATGGTATCATGCTCGGCGATATTGAGCAGTTTCCATCCATATCGCGGCATTTCGTCGATATAGAATTGTGCAACGGATGTAAGCGGCTGTTTTCCGACGTAGCGGATTTTTCCGACATCGAGGAGCGGGTTCTGGAAAACAAATGTGCCTTCCCGCACGATCTCGAATCCTGCCGGAACAGGGATGTCGGAGATGCGGAAATCGGGAGCCAGCGGGATCCCCGTTGAAAGCTCGGTGGCGGCTTCCGGTTCAGGCGCGCGAGACGTTGTTGCGCAGCCCATTGCGACAACGGCGAGAAGAGCAAAAATCGCCACAGCCATTTTCATTCTCATCTTCAGCCTCCTAGCCTAAGATTTTGCCCATAAGCCTGTTAACGAGCAGCCGAGAGTTTTCGGCCGTCTTTTTCAGATAATCCGCATCCAATCCTGCACCCAAGATTACGTGTTCTCGCATATGCGGAGTCATGAGATCCCCCGGCGAATGAGAATCTGTATTAACAACAAGGATCGCTCCCGCCTCGCGCGCGAGGCCGGCCACATGACCGTTTGTCATCCCATGCATTTTTCGCGTTGTTAACTCGAGCGCCACTCCTTTGTCGCGGGCAAGCTCGACCTCTTCCCTGGTGATCAACCCTGGATGCGCCAGAATATCGGCTCCCCCCTCGATAGCCGCTCGATTCGTTCCCTTGGGCACCGGCTCGACAACAGTTTCGCCGTGAACGACGATAAGCCGCGCACCCAGCATACGAGCCTCCTCGATCAGGTCCCGGATCGCGGAAGGGCGCACGTGAGTCAGTTCGACTCCCGGCACAATGCAAATAGGCGAAGCGAGGGTGGAATTGAATTCGCCGGCTATTTTATTTGCCGATTCAACCAGGAATTTCAGATTGGATTGATCAGCGTGATCGGTTATGGCCATAGCGCTATAGCCGGCGGCGATGCATCTCTGCACAAGTTCCGAAGGCAGCAGATCTCCATCGCTGAGGAATGTGTGCATGTGGAGGTCGATCAGCAATTCTTGTGGCTTCATTGTCTGTTGTACCCAAGCTATTGCGCTGATTATACCATGAGGGGTTGGAATAGTCAAAGGCGCAGAGTCTTGTTTACCGGCCCGAGTGGGGCGGGCGGGAAAATCTTTCCTACTGCCAAAAAGCGTTAATCGTGTGGTTCCAGTTCAGCTTCGATCATTTTGCTGAGTTCGTCCAGACTGCGCTGTTCCAAACGTTTCCCATTGACGAAGACAGTGGGTGTTCCCCGAACATCGGCCAGTTGTCCTTCACGGATGTCCCTCGAGATAATTTCTTGAAGAGCCGGATCTTTCAGGTCGGCCTTAAATGTTTCCAAATCCAGTTCCAGTCCCTGCGCTATTTCCTCGATCTTGGCTTCATTCAGGAGGTGCTGGTTTTCAAATAACTTGTCGTGGAATTCCGGAAATTTCCGCTGGCGCTCGGCGGCGAGAGCGGCCGCTGCCGCCAGCCGAGCCGCTTTATGCATCTGGAGCGGGAAATTTTTGTAGACGACGCTGACCTGGCCCGGAAATTTTTCCATTATTTGGGTGAGCAGACCGCCGACATTCTTGCAATAGGGGCACTGGTAATCGTTGAATACCACGACAGTGACCGCAGCATCGGGCGTCCCGAAACGAGGGAGATCCTCGACGGAAAAATCATACACTGCTTGCAGACGAATTAATTTCATTTTTCTTATTGAGGTGCTGAATAGGGCTATCTGCTCATCGCGGGTGATTTCGATCATGTCGAATCCTTCATCGACGGAAATGCGCTCCTCTATTTTTTGCGCGGCGAGGGAATACAGAAGGATTTCGCCCGGTAAGAGGATGCAGAGCCGTTTGCCGTCGGGCGATGCCGCCACATCCAGCGGCGGATACTCCAGTTCAAGGCGTTCAACAATTTCCCATTCAATGTGTTTTGAAAAGTCAGCGTCCGCCGACGGGGTAAAAAGCAAGACCGAGAAGAGAACCAGCAAGACCATGAACTCTCTGCTTTGGGATTCGTACCGACCGATTCTTTTCATTTTCATTTTCCCTTTCCTTTTTGCAGATATTGGCTGGTAAATCATATCTAAACGAGATTCTCCGGTCAACAGATACTTGAAAAGTCCGGTAAAAAAATTATTGCCGGATTTTTCATGGATCGATGCGGCTTTTTTCCGTCTCACTGTATAATTGGGACCATTTTGTAAATCAGCAAGTTCTTATGATATCATAAAAAGGACCCCATGGCGCCATGAAAGCCCAATCAAAGCGAAAATGGCGACAAAATGACCCGGTGAAGAGGTCGGTCGCTTTTGAATGCGCTATTTGCATGGCGTGCACTGGAACTTTTTTCTGAGGCGGGATGTTGCTCCGCGTGTGATATGGATAATCAATTAAGTACCGTTACTCCCGCCGGCGGGAACCAAAGCGATGGCAGGCCTGCCGGTTTATTGGCTTTTTGGAGTCGTTTAGGGCTTCGCTCCCGGATCCTCATTACACTGGGAGGCCTTGTTGTTATCACGGCCGCAGGCGGCATTGTAATGATCTGGTACACTTACCGGATGGAAAAGCTGCTGATGAGCGTGCTGGAGGAAAACGTGGCGTCTCTTCAAGTAGCGAAGGGGCTGGAAACGGCTCTTTTGAATCAAAGAGGCTATGTCTCATACTATCTGCTTGAGAAGAATCCGGATTGGCTGAAAGAACTTGGACGGTCTCGCCAGGACTTTGACGAGCGGATGCGTGAGGCTCGGGCGCTGGAATGCGTTGGCGGTCATGCGCAGATCCTTGACAAGATCGAGGCGGAATACCGGACGTATATCGATGGAAAGGATGAAACCATTACTTTATATTTATCGGGGCATCGTGAAGAGGGAGAGAAGCTCCACCGGGATTTGAGGCAAAAGTTTTCTAAAGTTCTCGAATTGTGCGGCGAGTATAACGAGATGCACAACCGGGAAATACATGAGATGTGGTTGAGGGGGCAGGCTCAAGCGCGCGGACTTCGCGGGATAGCCGCTGCGGCTGTATCGGCGGCGGTTCTGATCGGCGGTTTCCTTTCCTTTGTTCTGGTGGTGCAGATACTTGATCCAATCCGACGGCTGGCGATCCAGACGAGCGGCAAAAACGGGTCCGATAGATCGCTTGATGAGGTGGCTGCATTGAAGAGCGGCGTTCGAGGTTTGATGGAGGACGTCGACCAGACTCATCTGGAACTGGAGCGCAGCCGCACTCGGCTGCTGCAGTCGGAGCGGATGGCTCTGGTAGGAAAGCTGGCTGCGGAAGCGGCTCACAGTATTCGCAATCCGATGACGTCAATAAAGATGCGATTGTTCTCTCTGCAGCGGTCGATTGGTCCCGCGGTCGCGCGGGACGATTTCGACGTTATCTCTGAGGAGCTGCGTCATCTGGACAACATTGTCAGGAATTTTCTGGAGTTTTCGAGGCCGCCGAAGCTGAAGGTGCAGAAGGTGGACGTATCTGATGCGGTGGATTCGGTCCTTCAACTGCTGGAAAAGCGACTGGAGCGCCATGGGGTGAAGCTGGAGCGAGAGCGGCGCAATAGTATTCCTTGTATCGATGCCGACCCGGAGTTGCTTAAGGAAGTCATGGTGAATCTGATCGTAAATGCATGTGATGCGATGGGGGAGGGCGGCAAGATATTGATTACGGAGGAAGAGGGACTGGCGGAGGAGATTGGGAGGGTGGCGCTTATCCAGATAGCCGATACCGGTCCTGGAATTCCTGAATCGATCCGCGACAAGATCTTTCAGCCGTTCTTCACGACCAAAGAGGAAGGAACGGGACTGGGTCTTTCCATCGCCGCCAGGATTGTCGAGGAACATGGCGGGCGGTTGACGGTGCGGTCTGAAGAGAATCTGGGGGCCACCTTTATCATCGCTCTCCCCATCAAAGAGGAACCGGCATGAGTTCGATTCTGATTGTTGAAGACGATGTGCAACTGCGGCAGAGTTTTGACAAGCTGTTGCAGGAAGAAGGCTATTTGGTCAGAACGGCATCCTCCGGAGAAGAAGGTATCGAGGCGCTCAAGCAGTTCGTTCCCGACCTGCTCATCATGGACGTGCGCCTGCCCGGCATGAGCGGAATGGAAGCTTTCCAGGCGATCCGCAAGATCGACTCCAAGCTCCCGGTTATTATCATGACAGCTTTCGGCACGACCGACACGGCGATTGAGGCGACCAAGTTGGGCGCCTTCGATTACGTCCTCAAGCCGTTCGACATTCCCGATATCCTCAGTCTCATCGAGCAGGCGATTGAGGCGGGCAGGTTCATGCGCTCGCGCGTTGAAATGGATTCGGTCCCGGATACGGCGGCGCCTGAAGCCATAATCGGGCGATCTCCCGCGATGCAGGAAATCTACAAGGCCATAGGGCGGGTTGCCCCGACCGATGCGACCGTCCTGATTCGCGGGGAATCCGGAACGGGCAAGGAACTGGTTGCGCGGGCATTGTATCAGCACAGCCTGCGCGCCGACAAGCCGTTCACGGTAATCAATTGCGTCGCGATACCGGAGACATTGCTCGAGAGCGAGTTATTCGGGTATGAGAAGGGGACGTTCACCGGCGCCGTAGCCCGGCGGATCGGGAAGATCGAGCAGGCAAACGGGGGGACGATCTTTCTCGATGAGATCGGGGATATGCCCCTGAGCATTCAGGCGAAAATCCTGCGCTTGCTTCAGGAGAAGAATATCGAGCGGTTGGGCGGTCGGGAGCCGATCCCGGTGGACGTGCGTATCTTGGCGGCGACCAACCGCAATCTTGAGGCCGCCCTTTCAGAAGGCCGATTCCGCGAGGATTTGTACTATCGCTTGAAGGTGGTCACGATTGAGATTCCCCCGCTTCGGAGCCGCAAGGGCGACACTCGGCTGCTTTGCCATTATTTCCTGACCCGTTTCGCAACGGAAATGGGGATGGAGAGTCCCGGCATCACAAATGAAGCGTTGTCGATGGTGGAAAATCATCCGTGGCACGGCAATGTGCGTGAGCTGGCAAACACGCTCCAGAAGGCGCTGATTTTCAGTCGCGGCTATCCGATCCGGCCGGAGGATATCTCACAGGCGGTCCATAATGATGCGGCTAAGGACGTTGTCGCCAACAGGAATATAGAAGAGAGCATCCGCCAATGGGTGCGCGGCAGCATAATGGCCGGAGGACGGAATAATCTTTTCTCGTCTCTCATAGATCATTTCACCGAACTCCTGATAACGGAGGCGCTGAATCTGACGCATGGGAACCGGACGAAAGCCGCCAAGCTTCTGGGCATCTCGCGACCCACCCTCCACGCCAAGATGGAAAAGTGCAACTTGACTGAGTCCTCCGAACAGCCTCAGGAATAACAACATCTCGGGGTTCCCTTGTCAGAATTCCTTACAGTTGTAAAATCCTTCGTCAGCAATCACTCCTTCTCCGGATGATCCCACAGCATTCGGGACGCAAAAAAACCCCGTAATTTCCGCAAATTTTGCTTTTCCTTCTTTTCTTCTTCACTCGGCATATCGATTGCAGATAGGTAACTGAAAGTATGGAGCAGGTTCCCGCCTATCCATACAGCAGGAAACCAATGACCCGGCGAAAAGAGGAAGGGGCGGTTAAGTACAAACCGCAGATGCCACCTCTGTGGCCGGGCTCGAGGAGCGAAATGCATAAGAGCGCCGAGACCATGGAGCCAACGGAGAGGCCCAGATCTCCCAGGACGATCCCGCCGCTTCCCCGGGTCGGAATGCGGGAATACTACCGCCGACTGCGCCACCGATTGTCCGTGGGCTTGCTGATCGCGTTCCTGACGCCCCTCGCAATTCTTTCTCTTTACTTCCATTTTCAGTTCAATGTGACGCTGAAGGAAAGCGGGAAGCTGCATCTGACAACATTGGCCGAAACCCAGCGCAACACGATCGACCTCTTCCTGCAGGAGCGGGTGGTCAATATATTCAATCTCTTTCATGGCAGCTACCTGGATTTTCCTCCCGCCCAGGAAGACATGGGCAAGGCGTTGCAGCAGCTTCTTGAAATGAGCGATGCATTTGTGGATGTCGGTTTCCTCAATGAAAGGGGGACGCAGATCGGCTATGCCGGACCTTACTCGTATCTGCGGGGGAAAGACTACAGCAAGGAAGCATGGTATCAGACACTGATGAGTCAGAATCAGAACTACTACATCAGCGACATTTATCTTGGATTCCGCCAGAAGCCTCACTTTACGATTGCGGTAAAACAGATGGTGGAAGGCCGTGCTTACGTGGTTCGGGCGACCCTGGACCCCGACAAGTTTTACCGCTTCATACGGACGATTGGTCAGGGGAAAGTGGCGAATTCGGCTCTCATTAATCGGGAAGGGAAGTACCAGGTGGTCGATCCAGGCGAGGGCGGCCTGCTTGGAATCAGCCCGTACATGCCGCCGAAAGGCAGCGGTTCGGGCGCGAACGAAGTTGCTTCGAACGGCGACCCGCAGCTATTCGCCTATTCCTGGTTGAAGGAGGCGCCCTGGGTGTTAGTTGTCCGTCAGCCGCTCAAAGTGGCTTACGCCGATATGTATCGCGTTCGCCGGATCATGATCGCGGTCACCGGCCTCTTTGTGGTCGTGCTGGCGACGATCACGTGGGCGGCTACAAACAGGCTGCTGCGCCGGGCGCAGGCAACTGACGAATCCCGCAAGGAACTGAAATCACAGCTTTTCCATGCGGCCAAACTGGTGGCTGTCGGGGAGCTTGCCGGCGGCGTCGCGCATGAAATCAATAATCCACTCGCCATCATCTCCTCGGAATGCGGGGTGATCCGGGACCTGCTCGATCCCCAGTTCGGTCTGGAGTGTACGCCGGAGAAGATCAGGCAGGAACTTGACTATATTGACGAAGCTGTGTTTCGCGCGCGCGATATCACTCAGAAATTGCTCAATTTCGTGAGAAAAAGCGAGCCGCGCCTGGCGCCGACGGATATAAACCGACTGCTTGAGGAAGTGATTTGCGGATTGAAGGAGCGCGAATTATCGGTGTCCGATATTCAGGTGGTGCGAGACTTTGATCCTTTGTTGCCGAAGCTGAAGGTCGACCCGGATCAGATGCGCCAGGTGTTCCTCAACATCATCAATAATGCGGGCGATGCGATCGTGAATTCAGGCACTATCACGCTGGCGACCCGCCTCAATGAAAACGATGTACGAATAAGCATTACCGACACGGGCAAGGGAATGACCTCGGATCAGATGTCCAGGATATTCAATCCCTTCTACACGACGAAAGAGGTCGGAAAGGGGACCGGGCTTGGCTTGAGCATCAGTTTGAGCATAGTGCAGGCGATGGGGGGACAGATTGAAGTTCAGAGCATGCCGGGCGCCGGAAGTTGTTTCACTGTTGTGCTCCCATTGAACTCAGCGGAGGAGAGTTAATTATGGCCACACAAGCAACGTCTGCCGTCACCGACGGCGTGGCACGGGTGTTACTCGTTGATGACGAGGAAAAATTCCGTGTCGCAATGAAAAAGCAGCTTGAGGTCCGCGAATACAAGGTCTGGGATGTCGACAATGGCGAGGACGCTATCAAGATAGTCCGCCACAAAAACCCGGAGGTGGTCATCCTCGACCAGAAAATGCCGAAGATGGACGGCATCCAGACCCTGAAGGAGATCAAGAAAATCAGGCCCGAGGTGCAGGTGATCATGCTGACTGGATTTGGCAGCACTGAATCGGCGCGTCTTACCGGCAAATATGACGTGTTTCATTACATGCAGAAGCCGTGCGTGCTCAATGATCTGGTCGAGGTGATCGAGGCGGCCCGGAAAGAGCGGGTGTACGCGATGGCGCGGCACGAAATTCCGCACATCAAGCGGGGCAGCCTGAGGCGCTGGCTGATTGGAGCACATAATGCGCGGCCGATGTACATCATCCTGGGGCTGTTGCTGTTCCTGGCGATCATAGCGACCCCGGCTCCACAAAAGCTTCTGACTCTCCTGAGCACGGAGAAACTTGAAAATCAGCCCCAGTCGATCATGGGCTACTCCGAATACAGGAAGATGAAAGCCGGCCAGACGATCACGGATTACTACAGCGAGAAAGCCGGTTACACGCACACGGTCACCCGTGAAGATGGAAAGAACGTGAAGGTCGGGTTAAGCCCGAAGCAGGCGGCTTTTCGGGCGCGCGTGATGATCGGGACGCTGGTGGTCGCGGCGCTTTTCTGGGCGACCGGCGCGATGCCGGTCGGGGTGACCGCACTTCTTGTGGGAATGCTGATGTACTTCTTCGGAGTTTTGCCGCCGGATCGGGTTGCCGCGGCCTATGCAAAAGATTCGGTCATATTCATCTTCGGAGTCCTTGCCGTGTCCGCCGCGATTGCGAAAACGGGACTCGACCGAAGAATCGGGCTGTTATTGCTGGGGACCAGCTCCTCACTGGCAAAGCTGGCGCTTATCTTCGCGCCGCTGCTGGCGGTATCGGCAGCGTTCCTCTCGGAGCACGCATTGGTTGCTTTCATCGCACCGATCTTCATCCTGGTGTACGGCGGCGCGGTACGGGCCGCAGGCATCAACAAGGATCGCAATCTGGCGGTGATGATGATCCTGATGTTGACCTTTGTCGCCAATGTGGGGGGGCCCGGCTCTCCTGCCGCCGGCGGGCGTAACGCGGTGATGCTTGGCATCCTGTCGGATTACGGGATCACGCTCCCATTCGCACAATGGGTGAAATATGGGCTGCCGACGGTTCCCGTGATGGCGCTGGTGATCAGCATGTACTTCTTCCTTCTGTTCCGGAAGAAGATCAAAGTGAAGAATCTGAATGTGGCCGCCGAGGTCCGCAAGGAATCCGAGAAGATAGGGAAAATGACGAAAAACGAGTACAGGACGGCGGCGGTTCTGGTCCTGTTAATCATCCTGTGGTCGACGGTTTCCAGCAAGTATGGAATGGGCGGTCCTGTACTGCTGTGTATTGTGCTATTGAATGTGCTCGGGATTTTGCGGTGGAGGGACATCAACCAGATTCACTGGGACGTTGTTGCTCTGTATGCCAGCGCGAGCGCAATGGGAGCGGGACTGGCATATACGGGCGCTGCCCTGTGGATGGCCGATGCATTTATCGGAGCGCTTCCCGAAGTGATGACGAGCGGTATCGGCCTGTGCGTGGCCACAAGCATCTTTTCAGGCGTGATCACGAATTTCATGAGCGACGGAGCGACGGTGGCGGCGATCGGGCCGATCACGGTTCCCATGGCGACGCTCTCCGGCACTTCCCCGATCATGGTCGGGTTGGCGACGGCTTTCGCTTCTTCTTTCGCGTTCATGCTCATCATTGGGACGCCGAACAATGCAATCGCGTACAGCATGGCAAAGGATCCGGAGACGGGCGAGCAGTTGGTGACCACGCAGGACTTTCTGATTCACGGGTCGGTCGTTCTGCTCCTGTCTTTCATCGTGCTGTGGGGATGGACCTTCTTCGGCTACTGGCGCTGGATGGGCTTCTAACGGGGCATGGAGGAAAAAATGCAAAACGACAAAATCAACCTCTTGATCGTCGACGATGAAGAGCGCTTTCTTGAATCGACCAAGAAGAGACTCGAAGTGAGGGATTTCAACGTCATCACTGTCAACCGGGGGGAAAAGGCGCTTGAGGCGGCCAGGAAGCACCCGATCGATGTGGCGCTGGTCGATTTGAAGATGCCCGGAATGGACGGGGAACAGACGCTCGAGGCGCTGAAGAAGGAACATAAGTGGATGGAGGTTATCATCCTCACCGGTCACGGCTCGACCGAATCGGCGGTTGAATGCACGAAGAAAGGGGCCTATTTTTACCTCCAGAAACCGTGCGAACTCGAGCGACTCCTATCCGTGTTGACCGATGCCTATAAGCGTCGCGTCATGAACAAAAATAAGATCAAAGAAGAGCGGATGGATGCGATTCTCGACATGGCCGACTCGAGTTCTCCGCTGGCCATCCTGCGGCGCATCAAGCAGTTGGACCAAGAGGGAAAATGAACTCCATTATCGAAAAAACGGTCAATTTCGAGAATACCAGGCGGATGATCCTGCTGCGGGTGCTGCTGGTTCCATTCGTGGCGGTCATGCTGGTTTTTGGAACGCTCATCTACTATTTCGCGACCAATCTGAGCGGTCAGGTGAGTGCCAGGCTGGCGTATCTGGCCGAAGGTCAACGAAACCTGGTCGAACAGTTTCTGCTCGAGCGCTCGGCGGACCTGAGGTACGTTGCTGCCTCGAGTAGTCTTTCGGAGCTCAGCGGAAACGGCAACATCAAGGCGGAATTCGAGCGTCTGCAGAACCTGTCGCGCGGCTTCCTGGATTTGGGCGTCTTCGACGCGGAGGGGAATCATGTCGCCTACGTCGGCCCGTATGATCTGGAGGGGAAGAATTACGCTCAGGCCGAGTGGTTTAAGCGGGTCCAGAACGAAGAGATATTTATCTCGGACGTGTTTCTCGGCTATCGCAATATCCCTCATTTCGTCATCGCGGTCCGGAGGTTCGAGGGTGAGCGCCCCTGGTATATCCGGGCGACAATCGACACATTCTTCTTCAACGATCTGGTTGAGAACGTCCGGATTGGCAAGACCGGCGAGGCGTATCTGGTCAATCGGAATGGTATATTTCAGACCAGGCGCCGATCGGGCGGGAACCTGATGGAGGACGATCCTGATTATATCGCTTATCAGGTCAACCAGAAGCAAACCACTTCGTTTGCCGCTGATGACCGCGCGGGCGCGCGCCACCTGTATGCCGTCAGCAGGCTGGAGCCGACCGGGTGGCTGCTCGTGGTGCGCCAGGAGATCGGCGATGCTTATGCGCCGCTGTTGCGAGCCGTTCTCATAGCTGTTGGGATCATTCTTGCCGGCGGGGTCGCCGTCGTGACGATGGGGTTTTTTCTCGCAACCGGCGTTTCTCAGCAGTTGACCATGGCGGACATGGAAAAGAAGCGGATGGGAAGCCAGCTCATCATGGCGGGCAAGCTGGCCGAGGTTGGCGAAATGAGCGCGGGAGTCGCCCATGAAATAAACAATCCGCTCCAGGTGATGAAATCCGAAGAGATGCTGATGAAGGACATTTTGGCGGATATCGAAGCGAACGGACCCGATCAGGCGGAAAACTTTCGGATGCTGCGCAATTCGATAGACCAGATGGGTGCGCAGATTGACCGATGCGGAAGGATCACACAGGGGCTCCTGAAGTTTGCGCGGGAATCCCAAACAAATATTCAGGCAGTGGACATTAAGACGTTGCTGCCGGAGGTCATTGCATTGGTCGAGCGCAGGGCGCACGTGGAGAATGTGAACATTTTGCAAGAGGTGCAGAGCGATCTGCCTCCCATCAAAAGCGACCCGGGCCAACTCCAGCAGGTGTTTCTGAATCTTATCAATAATGCGATGTATGCGGTAAGCAAAATGGCGGACAGCGGCGAGATCCGCCTGACTGCCGCGCAGGAAGGAGAAGACGTGATCATCTCGGTGCAAGACAACGGGTGCGGAATCTTGCCTGAGCACATTGAAAAGATATTTCTGCCGTTCTTCACGACAAAGCCGGTCGGGCAAGGCACCGGACTGGGGCTCAGCACGTGCTACGGCATAATCGAACGCCTTGGAGGAGACATTTCGGTGAGCAGTGAAGTGAACGTTGGCTCGACCTTTACGGTCCGCCTCCCGATCTCGGGGTCGCCGGGGGGGAAGACCAGGAGCTGGTTAAACGCTCATGAGCAAGGAGGGATACCAAAATGAACTCGATAAATTTGTTACTGGTGGACGATGAGGAGCAGTTCCTTTCGACAGCGAAGAGGCTGATGGAAAAACGCGGTGTTAGCACATTCGTGTGCACCAACGGGTTTGACGCCATCAGGATTCTGAAGGAGCGGCGCATTGACGTTGTACTGCTCGATCTGAAGATGCCGGGAATCAATGGAGTCGAAGTGCTTCGAAAGATCAAGCAGAACCACCCCGACATTGAGGTCATTCTGCTGACCGGTCATGCCTCGGTCGAGTCGGCTGTGGAGGGACTGAAACTGGGGGCCTTCGACTATCTGATGAAACCGTCCACGATCCCCGACATTCTCGACAAGGTAAGGGACGCGTATGAGCGGAAAGTGGCAAAAGAGGAGAAAGCGCGGAAGAGCAAAGTTGAAAACATCATCCGCCATCCCATGGCCGTTTTTGACAAGGAAGAAGAATAACTCCTGACATTCCGGCGATACCATGAGGAGCGAACTATGACTGGTGGCAATAATGATATGAGAAGCGGCCTGCTTGCGAACGTGCTGGCCAGTTTTCCCTGGTCGTCAGCGCGACGGAAACGGATGGCCATTGAAAGGGAAGCACGCCCGGCGGAAAGAAAGAAAGCGACAGGCTACGACAAATATATTGACTGGAAGATATTTATCATTCCGCTGGCGCTGTTGTTTGGCATCATCTATATGCCTCCGACCAAAGGGATGATCGACGTAGGGACCGAATACAGCCTGGGCTCGAGCATGGTGATCGAGCATCTTGCTCTCCAGCATTTCAACAAATCGGGGGCCGACCTTGAGCAGTGGCAACTGCTTACCGCAAGAATCCAGGAGCAATCGATCCGCAATGCCGCGATGAAGCGCTCCGGATTTCTGAAGCGAGACGAGAAGTGGTGCAGGAGCTACGGGATTCCTGTGGACAAACAGAACCTGGCGAGAGCGAAGGCGTTTGTGGAAGCCTTGTCAGACGACGCTTATGCCGCTGTCATGGTATCGGCTGCGTCTCTGCGAACCGACGGATTGAATTATGACGATCTCACTCCTGCGCAGAAGAAGGTGGCCGACAAAGGAATCTGGAAGCTGAAGGTAGCGCTCGGGGTGATGGTATTCACCGTCGGATGCTTCGTCACCGCATGTATCCCGTTGCCGGCGGTGGCTTTCTTCATCGGAATAGCATTTACCTTCACCGGAGTGGTCTCGCGGGAGGACGTTGCATCGCTCTACTGGAGCGACGCGGTCTGGTTCATTCTGGGGAGCCTCATGTTTTCCGCCGCTTTCGTGAAAACGGGCGTTGACCGGCGCATCTGTCTGGCGCTCTTCAACAAGCTGGCGAAACCAAGCGTGGCGGCGATAACGTTTGTTCTCATTGCGGTGATAGCGCCCGCATCGTCTTTCATATCCGACCACGCGCTGGCGGCGATTTTCCTGCCGATTGCGATTATCCTGTTCAGGGGGAGCCAGAAGGAGGGTCACCCGCCGGATATGGAGCTGGCGAAGATGCTGATGATCACGGTGGCGATGGCCTGCAACATCGGCGGCTTCGGTGCCCCGAGCGGCGGCGCCAGAAACGTGATCATGATGACGTACTTGAACGATATGTTCGGGCTGGACATCGGCTACTTCACGTGGGTGACGTATGCGATGCCGTTTGTGGTCGTCATGATGCCGCTGACGTGGCTGGTCATCCGGTGGCGCTTCAAACCGAAGACGAGCGACCTGTCGGGCGCCATGACGTATTTGCAGCAAGATATCAGCCGGATGGGAAAATGGAATCGGCAGCAGATCGTAACACTGATCATCTTTGCCGTAATGGTGTGGCTGTGGTTTACCGAAAAAGAGTTTTATCAATTAGGCATTTATCCGGTCCGCCTGGGAATCGGCGTAGTTGCGATAGCGGGCGGGATAGCGTATATTCTGGCCGGAGTGGTCAACTGGCGCGATTATCAGGAGAAAGTGGACTGGGGTGTCGTATGGCTCTATGCAGGGGCTATAATATTCGGGAAAGTGCTGGATGAGGCTGGGGCGGCGTTTTATCTGGCGCGTTCCGCCGTTGAGGGGCTTGCCCAATTGGGCATGTCGTCGGGTCTCCCGCTCATCGCTCTGGCCGGCATTCTGACCGGCGGAATGACGCAGATCATGGCGGACGGGCCGGCCGCGGCCGCCGTTGGTCCGATTACACTGAACATGGCGGGCATCGTGCATCCGGGCACTTTCGTATTGCCGTTCATGGCGATGGTCACGGCCTGCGCCTCCAGCTTCGCCTATTGTTTGATCATTGGAACCCCGCCCAACGCCATCGTGTATGCGAGCGGGTATCTCGAGCCGAAGGATTACTTGCGTGTAGGGGTTATCCTGTGGGTGGTCGCAAATGTCGTGTTGCTGCTTATGGTTTCCTTTTACTGGATGATCCGAGGGTTCGGCGGCTTGCCGGGAATTTGAAGAGGGGAATGACATGTTAGGCATCGAAACCATTCACGTACTGATCGTAGACGACGAGGAACGATTTCGGGCGAACACCGCGACAATTCTGCGCAAGCGCGGGTTCTCGGTAACCGCCGTAGGGAGCGGGATCGAAGCGATCGAGGAGATAAAGAAGAACCAATACCACGTGGTCGTGCTCGACATCAAGATGCCGGGCATGGACGGCCACGAAGCGCTTCGGGAGATAAAGAGGATCAAGCCTGATCTCGAGGTCATCATGCTGACCGGGCACGGGACGCCCGAGTCCGCGTTTACGGGCCTGAGGGAAGGAGTGTTCGATTACCTGGGGAAGCCATGCGACATCGACCTGCTCTCCCGCAAGATTCGCAGCGCGTACGCCAAAGAGAGAGGGGTAGTCAAGGAAGAGGCGCGGGTGAAGGATGTCATGGTTCCGTTGTCCTCATTCAGCACCGTACATGAGGATTGCACCGTTGGAGAAGCGATCGAGATCATTCTGCGCTCATTCCAGGCGGCAATCAGCACGGCCACCATTCATGAGTCGGTTCATCGTTCGACGCTGATTTTGGATGATCGCGACCGTGTTATCGGGGTGCTCAGCTTCACCGATATCCTCGAGGGGCTCCAGCCGGAGTACATGAGGATGGCGAAGAATCAGCGCCCGATGATGGCCGATACCGTCAGCCAATTCCTCGAAGCTCCCAATTATTCGGGGATTTTCACGGTTATGGCGCGGGACCTGGCCAAGAAGAAGGTGCGGGACCTGATGTCTGAAGCTCCTCCGACGATCGAAGGAGACGATAATTTGATGGCCGCGGCCAGTAAAATTCTTGCCTTGAAAGTACGGCGCTTGCTGGTGACGGAGCAGGGCAGGCCAATCGGCGTAATCCGCGAGCAGGATTTGATTTTCGAGATAGCGAACATCATCCGGGGAACGAGACCTCCGCGGTAAAACGGCTGGGGACTGAATCAGCTTTCCCATGAGGATGAAGAGGAAGCTCCACAGAAAGGGGTGCTGAGTTATGGACAAGAAAAACATCCGAGTGCTGGTGGTGGACGACGAGGAGAGGTTTCGAAAGACCGCGACTGCGACGCTGAAGAAGCGGGGATTCGAAGTGGAGGCGGTGGGGAGCGGTCTTGAGGCGATCAATAATCTGAAGACGAACGATTTTGATGTTGTGGTGTTGGATGTCAAGATGCCGGGAATGGACGGCAACGAGGCGCTGAGGGAGATCAAGATTCTCAAACCCGACCTCGAGGTGGTCATGCTTACGGCGCATGGAACAGTCGATTCGGCGCTCGCCGGATGGCGCGATCAGGTGTTTGCGTATCTGACGAAACCGATCGACGTCGATATTCTGGCCGAGAAAATAAGGGACGCAGCCGCCAAACGAAGGGGCATCGACAGCGCTCTCTGGTACACCGTATGGAAGGACCGGGTGGATATAACCGACTGAAGGGCCGGCAAAAGGAGAAAGTCACTTGCAGCGTTTTCGGGCAGCCCGGCGAGATCGGGAACCCGCATGCGAGAAAGGAGCGCCGGGATGGAAGAGGAGAAAGGCATCCAGGTATTGATTGTCGATGATGAAGATCGGTTCCGAGTCACGACCGCAGCCACGCTGAAGAAGCGCGGCTTTGCCGTCAAGGCGGCCGCCAGCGGAATCGAGGCGATCGAAGAACTGAAGAAAAGCGAAGTGGACGTGGTAATCCTGGACATCAAGATGCCCTCGATGGACGGGCATCAGACACTGCGGGAACTAAAGAAACTCAAGCCGAATCTCGAGGTGATCATGCTTACCGGCTACGGATCGCTCGGTTCCGCGCTTGCCGACCGGCGCCGGGGCGTATTTGCATTTCTCACGAAGCCGTGCAGCATCGATTTTCTGGCCGAGCGGATTGAGGAAGCGTTTGCAAAGAAAAAGGGAGTTCCCGAATACAGTCGCCGCGCCCGGGATATCATGGTGCCGTTTTTCGCGTTGATGAGCAGAGTCCGTGCCGATCAATCAGTGGCGGAGGCGGTTGATGTCGTGCTCCAATTTTTTGACGAACCGTTTCGTGAAGGCAAGCCGCATGATTCGCTCCACCGTCCGATTCTCGTAACCGATGAAGAAGAGCGGGTCATCGGCGTCATCAGCTTTTCCGATCTTTTACGAGCCCTCCAGGAGCCGTGCGCGGGACTGATGGAAAAGGATTCTCTCAGTTCCCATTCGATATACCTGGAGGCCTCAAGCTATGTGGGCGGTTTTGCCACGATGGTGCGTGAGAACGCTTCCAGAACCGTGAGAGGACTTCTTCCCCCCAAGCCGACCACTATTGATGAGAATGCGGAATTGATGGAAGCCACGGAGAAAATTCTCTCACTCAAAGTGACCAACCTGCTGGTGGTCGACCAGAATGTTCCCGTGGGAGTCCTCAGGGAAAAAGATTTGTTTCTCGAGATGGCCAAGATAATCAAGGACCATCAGATGGAACCGCAGGCGACGCCGAAGGCGGGGCTCGAAGGGGTTTGTCCGTCCCTGTTTGACACAATGAAGACAACTCACGTAAGATAGAATACACCCTAATATACCATGTGACCCGTTTCATTTGACCAGCAGTTGGCACCGAGCATTTGGATTCAGTGAGGGAGGATTATGCCTGTTGTAACGATTTTCAGCGCTTCATTTTGCAGAGGAGATGAGGTCGCCGGAACGGTTGCCGCCAAGCTCGGGTATTCCTGCATCAATGGACAGGTGCTGAGCTGGGCGGCAAAGGAGTTTGGCGTTCCCGAGGAGAAACTTCACCGGACTCTTCACGGTTCGACCTCGCTGTTGGAAAAGTTTGTCCACGAGAAGGAGCGGCATATTGCCTATATCAAAGCCGCGATTGCGCACCTGGTTCAGAGTGACAACGTCGTTTATCACGGCTTTGCCGGGCATCTTCTGCCAAGGACGATCAGCCACGTCTTGAAGGTGTGCCTGGTCGCCAATCGCGACTACCGGATTCCGCTCGCGATGGAGGAGGCGGGAATCGGCAAAAGGGACGCGCTGAAAAGGATTCAGAAGGATGACGAAGAGCGAAAGAAGTGGACGCAGCACTTGTTTGATCTCGGCCCGTGGGACAAGAGCCTTTATGACATAAAGATTCCGATGCAAACGACTTCGCCGGGTGAGACGGCCGAACTGATCTGCACCAATGCCCGCTCGGATGCGGTCCGAACGACGGCGAGTTCATTGAAGATGATGAACGATTTCGCTTTTGCAAGCCGGGTGAATGTTGCGCTCGTGGAACGGGGACACGATGTCGATGTTGTTTCCGACAGCGGAAACGTTACTATCCTCATCAATAAGTACACCGTGAGGCTCGAGAGCCTGAAGAATGAGCTGCGGGAAATAGCAGGCGGGATACCGGGGGTAAGGAATATCGAAGTGCGAGTCGGCCCGAAGTACAAGCGCCCGGCAATTTATCCTGCGGTCGAATTCGAGCTTCCGTCAAAGGTGCTGTTGGTGGACGACGAGCGGGAATTCGTGCAAACCCTCTCGGAGCGTCTCCAGATGCGGGACCTTTCGACTGCGGTCGTATATAACGGCGAGGAAGCCCTCTCCTATTTGAATGAAGAAGAGCCCGAAGTTATGATTCTCGACCTGCGCATGCCCGGAATTGATGGAGTGGATGTGTTGCGGCGCGTCAAGAAGGAGCATCCGAATGTCGAGGTGATCATTCTCACCGGTCATGGAACCGAAAAAGACGCGATTCTGACTCGCGAACTCGGGGCATTCGCCTATTTAGAGAAGCCCGTGGAAATTGAAAAACTCGCACAGACGGTAAAAGCTGCCTATGAAAAGATAAGAAAAGAAAAGGTGGCTAAGAAGCTTGGAAACGATTAGCAGAAAAGACGCGGACCGGCTTGCTATCCGGGACAGATTGAAATCGTTTGTGCGAAGAGTCATACCCGGCGGCTGGTGGGAAAGGGAAAACGGCGAAAAGCGCTCCTCCCGTTATGCGCGCCTGTGGCGTTTCACCGTTCTGATCACGGCCGGCGTCTCAGTCACTCCTCTCATTATCATCACGATCTACGATTATTACCAATATCGCGAAGCGTTTCGCCAGGAGATGATGTACCCCATTCTCCGCCTCACGTCAACGATGAAGCACTCGATGGAATTCTTCCTGGAGGAGCGGCGTTCCGCTCTGGCTTATATCATCGAGGATAAATCATTTGATGAACTCGCAGATCAGGAAATCCTTGCTCGAATCCTGCGGAACATGAAGAATACTTTCGGCGGCTTTGTGGATGTCGGGCTGATCGACTCGACGGGCAAGCAGCGGACCTACGTCGGACCATACGAGCTTCAGGGGATGAATTATCAGGAACAGGATTGGTTCAACGAGGTCAAGCTGCGGGGCGCCTACGTGAGCGATGTCTTTATGGGGTACCGCAAATTTCCTCATTTTGTGGTGGCCGTGAAACACGAGAGACAGAACGGCGATTTCTACGTGCTGCGGGCGACCATCGACACGAAGGTGTTCAATCACCAGATTTACTCGCTGGGTCTGAGGCCGGCGAGCGACGCGTTCATTATCAACGATAAAGGGATTTTTCAAACTGCCTCTCGTTTCCACGGAAATGTGCTCACCCCCGCCCCGATTCCGGTTCCGCCATACTCCAACAGGCCTGAAGTGGTCGAGGAATATGATGGAAGCGGGAACCCATACGTCCTCGGCTACGCCTACATAGATCAATCGCCGTTCATCTTCGTTGTCGTGAAGGGGCCCGAGGATTTGATGGAGAACTGGCTCGGGCTGCGGCGGCGCATGTTCGGGTTTCTTGCGATCAGTGTCGGGATTATTCTTCTCCTGATCATGGGCACCTCATCATATCTGGTCTCGCGCATTCGCGACGCCGACTTACGCCAGGCGAAGGCGCTTCATCATATCCAATATTCAAACAAAATGGCGTCGATAGGCAGGCTGGCGGCTGGCGTGGCGCATGAGGTGAATAATCCTTTGGCCATCATCAATGAAAAAGCGGGCCTTGCCAAGGACCTGATTGCGCTTTCGAACGGATTTCCGCAGAGGGAGAAGTTCGAAAAGCTGATGGATTCCATTCTCGCCTCCGTCACGCGCTGCAGCACGATCACGCATCGCCTGCTCGGTTTTGCGAAGCGGATGGACGTGAAGACCGAGAAGATCGACCTTGAGGCGCTTATACAAGAAGTTCTCGGTTTTGTGGAGAAGGAGGCGGGCTACCGCAACATCGCGGTCAGCGTCCGGAGCGACAACACGCTGCCATCCATCGAGAGCGATCGCGGCCAATTGCAGCAGGTGTTCTTGAACATCATCAATAATGCGATCGAGGAACTCGAGGGGGGCGGACAGATAGATATTTTGCTGAGAGAGCAGGACCAGGAGACCGTGGAGATAACCATTTCGGACAACGGGCGCGGTATTCCAGAGGAGCATCTTCACCATATTTTTGAACCGTTTTTCACGACGAAAAAGGATTATGGCACCGGCCTCGGTCTCTCGATTACGTATGGGATCATGGAGAAGCTGGGGGGGGGCATCAGCGTGAGGAGCAAGGTGGGCCAGGGCACAAGTTTTATCGTTGCGCTGCCGATCAGGAAGCCGCCTCTATAGGAGCCACCGATGAAAAATCACCTGCGCGTTCTCGTAATCGACGATGAAGAGGAGTTGGTATCCGCCCTGGTCGAGCGAATGATGTTGAGGTCGATAGACGCTTACGGCGCCATTACGGCCAGAGAGGCTCTTCGGAAGCTGCAAGAAGAAGACATCGACGTTGTGGTTCTCGATGTCAAGATGCCCGGCATGGACGGCCTCGAACTCTTGAAAAAGATCAAGGTGAAGCATCCGTTGGTGCAAGTGATTTTATTGACCGGGCGCGGTTCAGAAAAGGAATGCGAAGTCGGGCTTGCCGAGGGCGCTTTTGATTATCTGATCAAGCCGATTGATATCGAGGAGCTTATCGGAAGGATGAAACTGGCCGCAAACAGCTGAGGGGCCGCCGGAAATGACGGAAAAGGAAATCCGCATCCTTTGGGAAAAAGAGCTGGCTTTTTTCGGAGTCGTTACAGCCAGTCTTTCGCACGAGATCAACAATGTGGTTGCGATCGTGGGTGAGCTGACCGGTTTGCTCGACGATCTTCTGTCTGCGAGTGAACAGGGGCGCCCGCTGAATTCCGAAAAATTGAAGGGGCTTTCCAGCAGACTGTCGAAACAGGTTGACAAGGGGAAAATAATCATTAAGCGCCTGAACCGCTTCGCGCACAGCGTCGACGACCCGGTGAAGCAGGTGAACCTTGGAGAGCTGCTGTTCCTGATATCCGCGATAGCTGAAAGATTCGCTTTCCTCAAAGGGATTTGCATCAAAACGGAATTTGATTCCGCTGATTCGGTGACTGTCGAGACCGATCCGTTCGCACTGCAGCAGGCGGTCTTCACGTGCATTCAGCTTGCGCTCTCGACGGCGGGCAGTAATGCAGTAATCAACATCGGCCTGAAGCCGGAGGCGTCGGAAATCAGGATTTTCGTGGCGGGCGCACCGGTTGCCGATGCCGCGGACATCAATGAAAAAAGAGAGGTCCTTTCGATTCTGATGAAAGAGTTGGGAGGACGTTTTGAGATAAAACCCGCGCATAATACTGAACACTCTATCGCGCTGTTCATCCCTCGCTCGCTGGCAGGCGGTAGAGGGCGGATTACCCCCTGAGAATCCGACCCCCCGGGTGTTGGCGCGGATGAAATATCAAGCTGGACGTGAGCAACCTATGACCCGAGAGGGGGAGGATTGTATGGCGAATGAGAAAGTTCTCTTGGTAGACGACGAGCAGGAGTTTACGCAAACACTGTCGGAACGGATGGAGTCGAGAGGACTCCAGGTTGTGACGGCCGAGAATGGCCCGACAGCCTTGAGGAAGGCTGAAGAGGAGTCGTTTGACGCAATCATCCTGGACATCATGATGCCCGGCATGGACGGCATCGAAACGCTGCGGCGGCTCCGCGAGATCAACCCGAAGCTGCAGGTGATCATGCTGACCGGACACGCGACCGTGAAAACCGGAATCGAAGCGACCAAGCTGGGAGCGCTCGATTTTCTGGAGAAACCGGCGGACATCAAACAGCTCTTGGAAAAGATCGACCAGGCAAAGACGAACAAGATGCTCCTGGTGGAAGAAGAGAACGAAGAAAAGATCAAGAAGATTCTGAAGAGCAAGGGGTGGTGAACCGAGGATGCCGCCCGAACAGAAGGGTCAGGGCTATTGATATGGAAGCTAAGCGCGCTCACGAGATCATGATCCCGCTGGATCAGTACCCGCACGTTTCGCACAAGGCCGCGTTGCGGGAGGTCGTTGAGGTGATGGAGCGGTCGCAATTGAATGTTGGGGGGCGCAATTCCCTTCCCCGGATCGTGCTGGTCTTCGATAGTGAAGGAAAGTTGGTCGGGCAAGTGCGCCGGCGCGACATTTTACGGGGACTCGAGCCCGATTTCCTTTCGAGCAAGCCGATGCAGTACCGCAAGAAGCTGTTCGATGTCAAAGTCGATCCGAATCTGGCTGAGCTTTCGTATGATCATGTGCTGGAGGGGTTGGGGAAGCGGGCGGAGAGGCCGGTAAGCGACGTCATGCTTCCGGTTGTCGAGACGGTCGATTTCAATGATCATATAGTCAAGGTCATTTACGAACTGGTGGACAACAACCTCAGCCTGCTCCCGGTGGTGAAGGAGGGCAAGGTTGTTGGAGTGGTTCGTTCCGTTGACGTGCTGCACGAAGTGGCGCAGCTCTTGCTCTAAAACACCCCCAAGTTTCGCAAGAGCGGAAAGGGAGTTCCGATGACGGAGGAGAGAAGTCTAGAGACCGGCCTGGGGACGGGAAAAGCCGGTGAAATAGGGCGAGGAGAGGTCACTGCCATCCGGGAAGCTTCGCAACTGAGCCGAATCTTCCGCGGCGTTGATTGGAAGCGGATTCTTTTCATGGTCGGCGGCATAAGCCTTTTTGTCCTGGTTTACGCCTCACCGCCTTGGCCCGATGCAGTTGACCCGATCGGGAAGCACTTCGAATTGAGTCGAGAGGGAAAAGCAGCGATTGGCTTATTTCTGCTGACAGCCACGTGGTGGGTTTTTGAGGTGGTCCCGATCGGTATAACCAGCATCATGGTTGGCGTGGTGCAGGCGTTGTTTCTTATCAGAGCGGCGAAGACGGCTTTCAACGATTTCATGGACCCGTCGGTGTGGTTCATCTTTGGGTCGATCATTATCGGCATGGCCTTTTCGAGGACCGGCCTGACGAAGAGGATGGCGTATAAGATGCTCACGCTGGTCGGCGAGCGGACCAGCATGATTTATCTTGGCTGCTTTGTGATGACTGCTGCGCTGACGCTTATCATGGCGCACACTGCGGTGGCGGCCGCTGTTTATCCGCTGCTGATGGCGATCTACACGCTATACAACGATGAAGACAAACCTACCCGTTTCGGCAAGGGACTCTTTATCGGGATGGCATTTGTGGCGGGCGCCGGCAGTATTGTAACGCTGCTTGGGGCCGCTCGCGGGGCGGTCGCGATCGGCTTTTTCAAGGACATGGTGGGCAGGGAGATCTCGTTTTTCGAATTGTCCTACTACATGTTTCCTCTGGGTTGGGCGATGCTGTTTCTGTTATGGGCGTTCTTCATGGTCTTCTTCAAACCGGAAAGAAAGACGATCCCGGGCCTGCGCGAGCGGGCGAAGGCGCTGAATGCGCGTCTGGGGCCGATTTCCCCCACTGAAATCCTAACTTTGATTATTGTTTTTTCGGCGATTGCGGTGCTGAGTCTTCGCTCCTTCATCCCGATTCTGGATCCGCTGAACAAGAGCGCGATCATCCTGATCACAACAATCCTGTTTTTCGTGTTCAACATCCTGAACATTAAAGATCTGGAGGAAATACCCTGGAATATCATCCTCTTATTCGGCGGGGCGATGAGCATTGGTTTTTGTCTGTGGGAAACCGGTGCAGCGAATTGGATCGCCGTACAATGGCTGGTCATGTTCCAGCATGCGCCTGCGTTTGTATTCGTCCTTGCGATTGCATTCTTTGTGCTGGTCATGACGAATTTCATCATGAACGTGGCGGCCATCGCGATTTCGCTGCCGGTGGCGCTTGTGATTGCGCCTTATCTTGGGGTAGCTCCCGAGGTAATCCTTTTCGCCTCGCTGGCCACTGCCGGCATGCCGTTCCTGCTGCTGGTGGGCGCGGCGCCGAACGCAATCGCCTATGAAAGCAAACAGTTCACCTCGGGCGAATTTTTCGTGGCGGGCATTCCCGCAAGTATTCTCCTGATGGCGCTGCTGGCGCTTTTCGTGTGGCTGATCTGGCCGCTGATGGGAATGCCGGTTTTAGCGAATTAGTGCACCGAAAACGGGCGGGGAGGATTCTCGTGCGGGCTTTTACCTATCTCTTCGTGTTCCTGTCGGCGATCGCCATATGCGGCGACCGTCCCTGTTTTGCGGAGGAGTCGCTCTCCGTTGAAGATCGCGTGCTGCGGATGGAGCAGGAGATCAGGGAGCTTCAGCGGAAGAACGAAATTCTCGAGCAGGAGGTTCAATTGCTGAGGGAGATAGTGAAAGAGCCGGGGGCCGAGTTGGGCATTCTGGCTTCGGATGGGTCGCTGGAAGCGTCTCCCGTGACGGAAGCGCAAGTGGCGCCGCAATTTGATGTCGGCTACAAGAACGGGTTTTTTATAGCTTCGGACGATGACATGTTCGCTCTCCAACTGGGAGGCCGAGTCACCGGCCGCCTTACCGTCTTCGAATCCGATTATCCTCTTTACGACGAGTTTTCACTGGAGAGAGCGCGCCTGGAGACCGACGCGACTGTCTTCGATTACTACACGCTCAGGGTAACGGTCGAATTCGCGGATTCGCCGAAGTTAAAGGACGGCTATATCGATGTTCATTATTTCCCCGAAGCGAGGTTGCGCGCCGGGCAATTCAAGGTCCCCTTCAGTTGGGAGGCGCTTCAATCACATAAGTATCTTGATTTCGCCGATCTTTCGCTTGCGGTTAACAACATGCGCGGCAGCCGGGATATCGGCGCGATGGTGCACGGCGTGCTCTTCGACGATCTGATCAGTTATCAGTTGGCGGTGCTGAACGGTTCGGGCGAGAACCGGGGCGACAACAACAGCTCAAAGGATATTGCGGCCCGGGTTGCGCTGCTTCCATTCGTGGAATTTGATAATGAACTGACATCCTCCATGCTTCTGGGAGCGTCGGGTACATATGGTGATCAGAATACCGATCTTTCAGACACTGCGTTTCGAACGATAGCCGGCACCGAATTCGTGCAGTTCCTACCCGATTCCTTCCTCAAGGGGACGCGCACGCGTCTGGGTACGGAGTTCATATGGCCGATCGGTCCCGCATCGATAAAATCGGAATGGATGCGGATGTGGTTCGATGATCTGCGGAATACGGCCACCGTTGTAGAAGAGGATGTTTCATTCGATGGATGGTATGTATCGGGCACGTATCTGTTGACCGGCGAAAAAAAGACGCTTGGCAGGCTTATTCCGTTAAAGCCGTTCGATCCTTTCAAGAGGACATGGGGTGCATGGGAGCTCGCCGCACGCTATTCGCTGTTCGCAAGCGAGGACGATTTGTTTGACCTTGGCTTCGCCGAAGGGACGGAAAAAGCCGAAGCATTTACCGCAGGACTGAACTGGTACCTGAACGCGAACATGCGGATGATTTTTGATTTTGAACACACGGAATTCGAGGACGAATTGATTCTTGAGGGCGAGAGCGTCGACGACGAGGACGTTCTTTTCGTCCAGTGGCAGCTCGAATTCTGAAGAGGTTACAGAAGTCGCTGGGTTTGCACCCGTGATGGCCCTTCCGGTTGTCAGGATTTCTTACAAACTGTAAAGCCTTCTACCATCTCTCTTCTCTTTCCTGTTGATTTTTTTTCCGCTTTCCCGAGAAAAGCCCCATATTACGGTCATTTTTTTTGGATATTCCTGCCGGAGATTTAGGCATGTCAATTGCTTTCGTTACAAAAGCAGGTTTGACAAAAAGGCGAGGTTAGCGGATGGATGATCTTGTTTGGGAGGTCGTGCAATGAAGATGAAGGAGGTCTTGGCGGTTATTCTCGCGGGGGGAGCAGGTAAAAGATTATATCCGCTGACGCGGGACCGGGCAAAGCCGGCTGTCAGTTTTGGAGGGACGTACCGTCTGATCGATTTCACTTTGAGCAACGCGATAAATTCCGACGTCAGGAAGATATTCATTCTTTCCCAGTACAAGTCCCTCTCGCTCCACCGGCACATCAGGCAGGGCTGGAACATCTTGAATGGCGAGGTTAATGAATTCATTACCATGCTGCCGCCCCAGCAACGGATTAATGAAGAATGGTATACGGGCACAGCGGCGGCGGTCCATCAAAATCTGTATTCAATTCGTATGATGCGGCCGCGTTATGTGCTCATCCTCTCGGCCGACCACGTCTATAAGATGGACTACGCGAAGATGGTGCAGTACCACGAGCAAACGGGCGCCGATCTCACTATCGGCTCCATCAGAGTGCCCGCGCGCGAAGCGAGTCGGTTCGGCATTTTGCAGACAGACGGCGAGGGGCGGATCAAAGGCTTCACAGAAAAGCCGAAGAGCCTGGAAGATGTTCCTACAAACGGTAATGGCTGCCTGGGTTCAATGGGCATTTACGTTTTCAGCATGGATGTCCTGGCGGATGTGCTCGAGCGGAGTTGCGCCCGTGGCGGGGGGCGCGACTTCGGGAAAGACATTATTCCTTCAATGCTGCGTTCGCACCGCGTCATGGCGTACCCGTTCGTTGACGAGAACAAGAAGAAGCAGAGCTACTGGCGGGACGTGGGCACCATCGACTCGTATTGGGAGGCCAATATGGACCTGGTATCGGTCGATCCCATCTTCAATCTCTACGATGCCGATTGGCCAATCAGGACGTATCATGAGCAGTACCCGCCGGCCAAAACCGTTTTTGCGGGCGGCGGGGACGGCAAGCGAATAGGGCTGGTGCTCGATTCCATCATTTCCAACGGCTGCATCATCAGCGGGGGCCGCGTTCAAAACAGCGTGCTGTCGCCTGGGGTGAAGGTAAATAGTTATGCTGAGGTAACCGAATCCATCCTGATGAACGGCGTGCAAGTGGGGCGGCACGCGCGCATCCGCAAAGCCATTATTGACAAGCGCGTCATCATCCCACCCGGAGAGGAAATCGGATACGATCTTGATAAAGATCGCAGACGTTTTACCGTCTCTTCCCTCGGCATAGTTGTCATTCCGAAAGGAACTGTTCTGCCCGCGGTTTCGATAAGCAGTACCTATGCGCGGAAACGGAGTGACCTGGTTCCCGCCTTTGGCTAAGCGCGCTGCTCCTTTTGAAAAGGTTGGCGTAGTCCTCGTGAAACCAGAAAGGGGATGACAATGTTTCAGAAAGTGTGTGGCACCCTTTGTCAGGATCAGGACATGCGGTTGCGTATTCGAGGAGAATTCGACGGTTTACAAGCCTTTGAGCATGTCGATGAGCTTGCGGGCGGCACTTCCTTCGAAAGGCTCAGCCTGGATTTTTCAAGTGCCTCCCGAGTGCGGGCGATCGAGTTATTTTATCTGCTGGTGGAATTGGCCGGAGATGACCGCTTGAAAAATGTCGAGCTTTCCATTGAGGGGCTAAAAACGAAGCTCATGTCTTAGAATGCCGCGGTTCCGCCGGCACTCGCCAAGAGGCGAAAATTACTTTGGATAAACCCTGGAGCGGCCGTGGCAGGTCAGTCTCATGTGTCAGTCTGAGCAAGGTTTGCGGGAGGTTCCGGCTGAAATACTCATATTAAGCATTTCCTCGTGCCCGATTGACATAGCTTTCGTGGTTAATTTATAATAAAAGTGAAAACCTTTTCGCGCACGGGGGAACAGACAAATAGATACGAGAGAGCGAACCCAACCCTTCGAAATTGAAGAGGAGCATTCGGGAGGCTCGGGAAAAGCCACGGGCGAGCGGGTCTTGGCCACTGAGGCGTCTTCCCGCGGAAGCGATCGATCAGTTTGGAAGGAAGAAGTCCCTGCTCATACTCGCCTCCTTCAGAGAGGCCAAGGTCTTCTCCTTTATATTCTGCTATGGGCGCTCCTTCTGGCGGCTCTTCTCCTTATCAGCGATCGTAATTACCTCCTGTTCCACACGCTCGTTGAGATATTCGGCATCGTTGTAGCCTCGAGCATCTTCATGATTGCGTGGAATTCGCGCAGATTCATGGAGAACAATTATCTTCTTCTGGTGGGAATCGCATCGCTTTTTGTCGGAATCATCGGAGTCTTTCACACTCTTGCCTATCAAGGGATGCCGATATTCAAGGGCTATGGAACTGATCTGGCCACGCAACTGTGGGTTTCCGCTCGCTACCTGCAGAGCTTTTCTCTTCTTATCGCGCCGTTTTTTCTGCATCGGAGGCTTCGCCCAAGGCTGACGTTCGCAATTTATTTGGGGGTCTTTCTGATCCTCCTTCTTTCCATCTTTGCCTGGGACATCTTTCCCACATGTTTTGAGGAGGGCGAGGGGTTAACTTCTTTCAAGATAATCAGCGAGTACGTGATCTCGATGATTTTCCTGCTTGCGATGGCTGCACTGATCTGGCAAAAAGACCATTTCGATCGCTGGGTGTTGTATCTGCTGTCGGCTTCAATATTGTTCATGGTGGCCGCCGAGTTCTTGTTTACTTTGTACATGCATCCCTATGGCGCTTCGAATCTGGTGGGACATGTTTTCATGATCTTTTCCTTCTACTTCCTCTATCGGGCACTCATACACACGGGGTTGAGAAATCCGTATAACCTGCTTTTTCGAAATTTGAAGCTGAGTGAAGGGGCGTTGCGGGAATCGGAAGCGAGATATCGGCTTCTCTCGGAGCACCTGGAGGAAAAGGTAGAAGAGAAAGTGAACGAATTGAAGCTTGCGCAGCGACTGGCGAGTATCGGGCAGATGGTTTCGGTCGTGGCCCATGAGGTGAGGAACCCGCTGCAGAATATCAGCATGGGCATCGATGCGCTCCGAAAAGAAGTCGGCGATCATCGGGAACTGGCCCAGATTCTGGAGGAAATCGATTACGGCATCAGTTCGCTGACTTCGATCATTTCCGAATTGCTGGAGTATTCAAGACCAACCCAACTAAATACAACCACCTGGCATATTGCGGAAATCATAGAGCGGGCATTAAGAGCGCTTGCCGAGAAATTCAAAGGTATTGAGGTTCACATCGACTTGGAGCAGGATCAAATGGTCGTTCCGCTTGACGCGCCGAAAATGATCCGCGTCCTTGTAAATCTGCTTTCCAATTCGGCGGAGGCAATGTCGGGGCAAGGGAGCATCTGGATCACCTCCCGTTTTTCACTGCATGATGGAAAGAGTTTTCTTAATCTTTCGATCAGGGATAACGGGCCCGGGATCAGTCCGCAAGACCTCGACCGGATTTTTGAGCCTTTCTTTACCACGAAGGCCCGCGGGACCGGCCTTGGCATCCCGATCTGCCAGAAGATCATAGAAGCCCACCACGGAACGATCCGTTTTCAAAGCGCGCTGCAGGAAGGTACAACCGTCGAGATTGTACTGCCGGCGGTTGTCAACTAGCCCAGATTCATTGCGCTTTGCATTTCCTTTTCTTCAATTCACGCGCTGAAGAGGGATTCCCTGCTGCGTTCAGAGAAACAAACTTTTGAGAGGTGTTTTTTACTTCTGGGTACAGAGCCCACATGTTTACTTTCACAAATTAAGGTATAATAACAGTCTAAATATGGTCTCTGTCCCCATATTTTTTACAGGACTTCCTCGGCGGCCGCTTTTTCGTATTCTTTTCGGCGTTCTTCGAGGTAGGCGGGCACGGGAACATCCCACCAGCCGACGGCGGGGCTGCCGGTGTGAGGGAACTGCCGGTTGACGATGACCTCAACGAGGGCCGGTTTTCCGCTTTCGAGTGCACGTCTCATGGCCGGCCTGATCTTGTCCGGCGCGGTCACCTTTTCGGCGTGACATTCGAATGCCTCGGCCACCTTTCGAAAATCGGGAGTATATGGTTTCCCATCCTTCTCGAAATCGGTCGCATAAGCGCGGTCGCGGCCGAAGGCGTTCATCTGCAAATCCTTTATTGAAATCCATCCTGAGTTGTTCAGCAGGCATACGACGACCGGGATGTCATACTGCACGGCGGTCGCGAGTTCCTGCATGGTCATCATGAAGTCGCCGTCGCCGATCACCGCCACGACCGGCGTATTGGGTCTGGCAAGTTTTGCGCCCATTGCGGCCGGCAATGACCAACCCATGGTGGAGAACCCGCCGGTTGTGAGCAGCGTTCCCGGTTTTGTGAAAGAAAATTCCTGCAGAATCTGCGCTTGCGAGTTGCCGGACGAACAAACCACTATTGCCTCTTCCGGCAACTCGTCCCTGAGTTCCTTTAATGCGCGCGACATGGTTGGGGGAGTGCGGTCGCTGGTCTGCAATTTCCTGACGTATGCCAGCCATTTCTTCTGGAGCGCCTGGATTTCCTTGAAATACTCATTCTTTTTTTTGCCGCCCTTGGGGGCCAGCTTGATGACCGCATTCAGGAGATCGTTGAGGGCGACTTTTGCGTCGCCCACGATGCCCACTTCGACCGGATAATTTTTTCCGATTTCGCCGGCGTCGATGTCGACGTGAATCAGTTTTGTGGGCGGGATTGAGAAGCTCACGCCGCGGCGATAGGAGGAGGTCGTCTCATCTGCAAACCGGCAGCCGACCGCAAGCAGAACGTCCGCCTTCGAGCACAGTGTGTTGCCGATGGTCGTTCCCTTGCTTCCGGCATGCCATCCGTAGAGCGTGTGATTTTCAGGGAAACTGCTTTTGCCCATCATGGTGGTTACGACCGCCGCTCCGAGGAATTCGGCGAGCACCCGCAGTTCTTCATGGGCGGCGGACGAATGAATGCCGCCGCCGGCGAGGATGACCGGCCGTTTCGCGTGCACGAGAAGGAGCGCCGCCTGCTCGATGGCCGCCGGATCGGGCTTGACACGGGCGCTGCACTTGTGCGCCTGGGGGGCGGGCAGCTTGACGTCCGCCGAGGCGGCCTGCACGTCCATCGGCAAGTCTACGAGAACGGGACCTCTCCTGCCGCACAGCATTTGGCTGAAGGCGCGCTGCATGATATGCGGGAGCTGTTCAACATTGACTGCCTGCCAGTATCGTTTGACAATGGGCTCGAGTACGCGCGGGAAATTTGAGCTGTGCGTGCGCTCGATCTCCTGGAGCACGCCGCGCCCGAACATGTGGACGTGCGTATCGCCGGTCAGAGCGAGGACGGCGGTCGAATCGACGTACGCCGTCGCCAGTCCGATGGCGGTATTGATTGCGCCGGGCCCGATGGAGGTGAAGACGGCGAGAGGCTTGCCTGAGACGCGATAGTAGCCGTCGGCGAGGTGGACGGCGCTCATTTCCTGGCGGACCTGGATGACGCCGATCCTCTTCTTCGCCTTGAAGAGTGCGTCCACGAGAGCCAGGCATCCGTGTCCGGGGATGCCCGCTGCATAAGGCACTTTTTCCTGTATCAGATATTCGACGACGATTTCGCCACCGGTCATCTTCATTTTGGTCGTCTCCTTTTTTCGGCGGGCGCAACGAGCCGGGCGCCATCGGCGGCAGCGCCGACAATTCGCCGGTACAGTTCGAGGAATCCTTTCGCCGGCCTGTCCGGCGGGTTCCATGTCTTCATCCGCCGCGCCAGCTCTGCCTTTGGAATTTTTATGTCGAGCTTCCGGTTCGGAATGTCAATCACTATCATGTCACCATCATAGACAGCGGCCAGTGGACCGCCGTCGGCGGCCTCGGGCGAGACGTGACCGATGCACGGGCCGCGCGTGGCGCCCGAGTAGCGGCCGTCTGTCACCATTGCTACCGAATCGCCGAGCCCCATTCCCACCAGCATGGCTGCGGGGATTGACATCTCGCGCATGCCGGGTCCGCCGCGCGGGCCTTCATACCTGACAACCAGCACGCTGCCGGGTTTCACCTTGCGTTCGAGCAGATGCGCTCGGACTTCTTCCTCACTATCGAAAACAACTGCGGGCCCTTCGTGTTGCCGCATGCTTTTGTTCACGCCGCTGGTCTTAACGACCGCGCCTTCGGGTGCGAGGGAGCCGCGGAGGATGGCTATTCCGCCCTCCGGCTCGAGCGGTTGCTTGAGCGGCGCGATCACATGCCGGCCGTCTTTCGCGGTGGGGCGGATGATGTGCTTGAGGGATTTGCCCGTGACGGTAATCTGTTCGAGGTGAAGAAGGGGCGCAAGTTCGTGCATCAGCGCGGGAATCCCGCCGGCCTGATGGAAGTCGAGCAGATTCAATTGAGAGGCGGGTTTGAATTTGCACAGGAGGGGAGTTGACCGGCTGATCCGGTCGAACTCATCAAGCGGAAGCTCGATATCGAGTTCCGCCGCAATTGCCGGAAGATGGATCAGCGCATTCGTTGAACCGCCGAAGGCGCAGAGCACGTGAATCGTATTTCGAAAAGAATTTTGGTTGAGGAGTTGCGATGGTCTGGCCGGACGTGAAGCGGTTCGCTTTGTTGCGTTCACAAGCTGGACAATCCGCCGGCCCGCCGATTGCGCAAGCCGCAGGCGAGCTGGATCGACGGCGGCAAGAGTGGCCGTGCCGGGCAAAGCGAGGCCGAGGACTTCGAGCAAGCATGCCATTGTGCTCGCGGTTCCCATCATATTACACGCGCCCGCGCTTGCACATGCGGCCGATTCTGTCTCGTTCAGTTCGTCCGCGGTGATTTTTCCGGAGATATGTTTCCCGATAGCTTCTTTGATGTCACAGGTTACGAGGCCCCCCCGCGAACTCATGATGCCGCCGGTGAAGAAGATGGAGGGGACATCAAGGCGGAGCGCGGCCATCAGCATGCCGGGAATGATCTTATCGCATGAACCCAGGAGCACCATGCCCTTGACCTGGTGTGCGCCGGCCATCAGTTCGACCGATGCCGCGATGATATCGCGGGAGGGGAGGACGTAATGCATGCCCGCTCCCTGGGCGATGCCGTCGCAGGGGCCGATGGTGTTGAATTCGGCGGGCATGCCGCCGGCCTGCCAGATGCCTTGCTTGATGTGCTCGGCGATGCCGCGGAGATGCGAGTGGCCGGGATTAAGCTCGGACCATGAGTTAACGACCGCAATCAAGGGTTTTTCGAGATCACGGTCGGAATATCCGACAGCTTTATAAAGAGCTCGCTGATACGACTTTTCCGGATCGCGTCGTTTCTGGTTCATTGGAGGTTCGGGCCTGCCTTCTCTTTTTTATCCAATATCTCTTTGAGAAGAGATGAGACGAGTTTTCCCTCGACGTTCTTATGACCGGCCATGAAGCTCTTCATGATCTTTCCAAAATCCTGAGGGCCGGCCGGTTGCATTTCTTCCACCAGGCGCTGCAACTCGAGTTTGATTTGCCCTTCTTCCATCATTGGTGCAGACATAAACTGCTCGATGATTTGGAGGTCTCGTTCGTAGCGACGAGCTTCATCGTGTTTGCCAAGCGACTCGTATTCTTCCTTTGCTTTTTTATATTTCTTGAACATTTTCTGGAGGGCTTGCTCGGCTGCCGCATCATCGAGGCGACCCGTTTCCTTCTCCTTCAAGAGGAGATCGGCTTTGATCATGCGGAGGGCGGAAAGCCGTTCCTGATCCTTTGACTTCATGGCCTCCTTGATCCCGGCTTCGACTTTTTCTTTTATGTGCATACAGAAATCCCCCTTTTGGACTTTAGGGAAAGACCCTATTCTACGGATTGGACTTTAGGGACAGATACCATTCTGGAATTGGACTTTAGGGACAGACACCATTCTACGAATTCAAAAAAGCATGAATTCCGTAAATGGTGTCAGTCCCTTTCGGTTGCGTAAATGGTGTCGGTCCCTTTCGGTGAATTCCGTAAATGGTGTCGGTCCTCGACCGTCTCGAGCTGTACAAGTGGAATGAGATAACCAGCTTCGGGAGCCGCCCGTCATTCTAACACCAACAAAACCAAAATTCAACGCAGGTAAAACGGCCGGAAACAACTAACTTGTAATGCAGACGGCAGTTATGGTATCCTTTGGACAAGATTTCTTGTGAAGGTTTCGGTTCAGGTTCTCCAAGGAGTTCTGCTTCGCGAGTAAAGGAGTTCAAATTCTTCGATCGTTGCAGATGTGCTATAATTTGATCGATAAATACAAGCAAGCTTCAGCGGCCGGCATCGTCACATGAATTTTGCGAAAGACTCCGACGGCGATAAGAGAAACAGAGAAAAGGATGGAGTCTCCATTAAATCAACTCCTCCTGCCGATGAAATCTCTCAAGGCGAAGAGGAAGCTGTGAAATCTCCCGAAAATGAAGTTCCCTTTCCCTCCGAACCCGAAAAATCCCGCCCCGACAGCAGGCTTGTGCTCGAGCTGAAATCCGGCGACACCATCGGCATATATAAGGTGGACCGAATGATTGGGCGCGGCGGCATGGCGGTGGTCTATCGCGCCATGGACACGTCAAAGCAACGGGTGGTCGCCTTGAAGATTTTGAAGAGACGTTTTTCCTCCAGTTCGAAAGCGCTGGCGCGATTTGACCGTGAATTTCTTGCGCTGGAATCTCTGGATCATCCGAATATTGTTCGCGTTCTGGATAAGGGCGAGGAAAGCGGGATCAATTACTTCGTGATGGAATATATTGACGGCGCCAGTTTATCCCGGTTGTTGAAGCACGGGAAATTGACGTTCAACACGAAGGCTCAGATTCTGCTGCAGGTCGCCGCTGCGCTCGATTACGCGCACCGGAGGGGGATTGTTCATCGTGACGTCAAGCCGGACAACGTGCTGATTGACAGAACCGGCCGCGCAAAGATCGCCGATTTCGGGATCGCTCAGATGACCCGTTCCGGCTTGCCAATCAGCTCGATTACGGTTACCAGCAGTTATATGGGGACGGCGGATTATATGGCCCCCGAGCAGCGGATTGACGCGCGCTCGGTCGATCATCGAGCCGATATCTTCTCCTACGGCGTCATGTTGTATGAGACGTTTACCGGAAGGCTTCCGATGGGGAATTTTGCGCTTCCCAGCCAGGTCAATCCGGAGCTGAGCAAGCGGATGGACGGCATTATCTTGAAGGCGCTTCGGCAGGATCCCGCCGAGAGGTACCAGACGATTCTTGAACTGGCGAACGACTTGAGGCAGGAGATTCAAGAATCTGTGCTGAGCAAGATCAAGGCCCGCCTGTCGCTGATTCTGCAGACCGAGAGTTGGAGGCGCATGCTTGATTTGAAGATCGTCGCCTCCGTCGTGCTGGTAGGGGTGGTTATCGCCGGGCTCTTTGGACTGTTTTCGGCCGTGCACGAGGGGCAGCCGGTTCGGAAGCCCCCCGTTCCTGACCTTCCGCCGACCGCGCCTCCGCCGGAATGGTCGGTGCAGATTCCGGGGGCGCCCTTGAATATGACGCTTGTTCCTGCGGGCGAGTTCGTTATGGGGAGCGATTCCGAATTTGAGAATGAGCGTCCCATGAGGAGAGTTTTCCTCAAAGAATATTTTATCGATGTTTTTGAAGTAACTAACGCCGACTACAAGAAATTCATCGATGCAACGAATCACCCGGTTCCTTTTGTCAACGCTTTCTGGGCGGAGCCTTTTAATTGGCGCAATAACACGTATCCACCGGGCAAGGCCGATCATCCTGTTACCCTTGTGAGCTGGTTCGATGCCGCGGCATACGCGAAGTGGGCGGGAAAACGACTGCCGACGGAAGCCGAATGGGAGAAAGCGGCGAGAGGAACAGACGCACGGATCTGGCCATGGGGGAACACCTGGAACATCAATTACTGCAATATCCGCGAGAGTTTCATCAATATGACACAGCCGGTGCACCTGCTGACCGCCGGAAAAAGTCCTTACGGATGCTGCAATATGGCGGGCAACGTAATGGAATGGGTGAACGACTGGTATTTTGAAGACTACTACTCGAATGCTCCTCAGAAAAATCCTCCCGGCCCTCATACCGGAACCTTGAGAGTGGCGCGCGGCGGCGCATGGGACAGCAACATCAATCTCTACGCTCGGGCGGGATACCGGCATTTCTTCGAGCCGAATGAGAAGAAGGCAAGTATCGGTTTCCGATGTGCAAAGGACGTTGAGCCGAAACGCTAGCCGCCTCTAACCGGCGAATCATTTCATTTGTTTTTCCCCAGTGATGGGGGCACCCTCGCAATAGCCTTCTTGAAAAGGAGCGTCAGGTTCATGAAGAGGAAATTGTACTACGGCTGGTGGATTGTTGTCGGCGCATTCATCACGTTGTTTGTGTGCGCGGGAATCGGTTTTTCGACGTTTCCGGTGTTCTTGAAGTATCTGGAAGCGGATATGAAATGGGACCGCACCAGTCTCTCGATAGCGAGTGCGATTGCCGCTCTTGCGGCCGGATTCGCTACACCTGTTATCGGGGGAATCATCGAGCGATTCGGCCTGCGGACGGTGATGCTGCCAGGGGCCGTAATGCTTTCTTCCGCATACGTGCTGCTGAGCCGGATTCATTCCCTCGGACAGCTATATTTTCTCAATCTGGCGGTGGGGCTTGGCCTGGCCGCCACCACGATTCTGCCATCGCAGACGCTGGTCTCCCGCTGGTTCGAACGGCGGCGGGGTAGAGCCATGGGGATCGTAACCACGGCAAGCGCGTTGGGGTCGGTCCTGTGGATCCCCATAACGAGCGCGATGATCGAATCCTACGGATGGCGACATGCGTACTTGATGCTGGGACTGCTCATGGCTGCAGTCTCTCTGCCGATCATTTTCCTGATCATTCGAAATAATCCCGAATCAATGGGTATTCAAGTTGACGATTATCTTGAATCGTTGCAAGCTCCTGGAGCAGCGCGGGGAAATGCAACCGGATACACGCTGAAGGAGGCAACGCGGACCGGCACCTTCTGGCTGGTGGTAAGCGCGACATTTTTTGTCGTATTTGCCTCCTCCGGTTTCGGGCTCCACATCATTCCGTTCCTCTCCGATATGGGGTTGCCCCATACCCGCGCCGCCGGCGTCTGGGCCGCGGTGCATGGCGTCAGCATTGCCGCCCGATTTTTGTTTGGTTACCTGTCGGAGCGTCGGCAGAAGCGATATTTCGCGGCGGCTGCCAATGTCTCAAGAGTAATCGCATTGTTCAGCCTGCTCCTGTTTGCGCTGCATGTTTTACCTCTCGCCATTGCCGCGGGCCTTCTCATCCTGGTGTACGCTTCGGGGATGGGCTGTAACGCTGTCACAAACCCGCTATTGATCAGCGAGAGTTTCGGCGTGAAAAATTTCGCGAAGATCATGGGCCTGCTCGGTATTCCGTACACCATCGGGATGGCGCTCGGGATGTATGCGGGAGGCAAGCTCTTCGATGTGCGACATGATTATATTCTTGCGTTCAGCGTTTTTGCGGGCGCGTTCTTTCTCGCCGGGATAGCCATCTTCTTCGCGAAGCCGTGCCTGCTGCTTCAGGGAGAGCCTGCGCGGGCGGGGCAACTGCCGCAGACCGCTGCGGACAGTGAGGCTGTCTAATGTTGATTCATTTGGTTTCTTGCGATTGAGCGACGCTTACACTGGGGACAGAATCAGGCAAGCTCCGGGGACAGCGAATGTGTCCGACGATTGATTGTTCTTGCTTCGGGGGAAGGCGCCATTCTACGAATTTAAAAAGGCATTAATTCCGTAAATGGAGCCAGTCCTCTTCGCTTGGCGGACTGAACGGCGGGTGGAGCGTCATCTTCTCCCGGAGTGGAAGGGGCGACAACGTCTTTCACTGAAAAGAAGGACTACAGTTTCTCCAGTTCTCGCTGGATCATCTGCATGTCTTCCCAAGTGGGTTTCTTGTAGTCGGCATTCCTCAGCAGCGCCGCCGGATGGTAGGTCGGCATCAAAAGCGCTTCTCCGAACTTGTGAAATTTTCCCCGCAGCCGGTTCATCGGCGCCTTCGTCTGCAGGAGCGTTTGAGCGGCGACATTGCCGAGCGCGCAAATGAACTTCGGATGTATCACGCGAACCTGCTCCATCACAAACGGAAGACAGCATTCAATCTCATCGGATGAGGGGGTTCGATTGTCCGGCGGGCGGCACTTGAGAATGTTACAGATGTAGACGTCTTCCCTTTTCAGGTTGATTGCAGCGATGATTCTGGTCAGAAGTTGGCCGGCCTTTCCCACAAATGGTAACCCCTGCTCGTCTTCGTCGGCTCCGGGTGCTTCGCCAATGAACATGAGCTTCGCGTACGGGTTTCCCTGGCCGGGCACGACGTTTTTTCGGCTCCTCGAGAGATGGCATTTTGTGCAGGTTTGGACGGCGGACGCCAGTTCTGCAATGGCCGCGGCCGCATCTCTTTGTCTTTCTGCGGAATCGCTTGAGGCGACGTTATCGAGCTCGCTCAAGGCCGCCCGGCTTAACCTGATCTTCTGAAGTCCGAGCGTCTTCTGCTGCTCGAGAAATCGCTTTGCGAGCTCAATCACTTCCAGCAGTTCTGCACTTGCTCGTTCATCGTGTTTCATGAGGGGGTATCCTTATTGTTCCAGAGCTTCGAGAAACCCGCTGGCGAAGCAGTCTTCGATGTATCCCCGCAACGCCTGCTCCGATTTTCGGCACAACTCCATTCCTTCAGTAGTATAAGCGCCCTTGATCTCGATTATCAAGAACGCTTTTTGGTTGCACTTGAAGGCGTGCTTTCCCAGGGATGTCAGCACGTCGATCCAGGGAGTATCGCCGGTTCCGATGGCAACGCCTTCCTGGTTGCGATCGGTTCCCGGCGCTTTCGTATCGGAAACGTGATAGTAAAGCGGATCGAGCGCCCGCTGGAAAGACTCGAAATCGAGCGGGAACTGATTTGGATTTTCGCATTCGTGGTCCAGATAGGGGAAAACAGGACGCTTGTCCGGCTCGAGATCATAATAGAATTTCGTCATAAAGAAGTGAGACAGATCGAGGCAGGTCTTGATTCCCATGCGGGCAGCCCGATTTGCCAGATCGGCGGCGAATACATCAATTATGCTCATGTATTCGGCGGCGCCGATGGGCGGATTATTTTCGGTAGCGAGCATAAGGCGGAGATCGAGGACTTCAAGGAGTTTTCTGGCCGCCAGCGTTTGTTCGTCGGCATGGCGCAGGAAGATGTCGCGCAACGCGGGCAGTTTCCCTTTCTGTTTGAGTTGAAGGAGAAATGGGCGCGGAAGCTCGTAGAGGTTGTGAAAATTGAGAGCGCTCCTCTCGGGCACGAGGTCGAGCGTGCGGCACAGCTTGTCGAATGCCGCAGCAATCCGCCACAATGATCTGAAATAGCTATCGTCAATCAGATGGTATCGCGAATAACCGTCGATCGTTTCACCCCACGGGAAATGGCAGGAAAGGAACTCGAGTTGTTGGACGGCGGGATGGCTTGCCATCTGCTTGAATACGTTTTCAAGACCGGACAGGCCTTCGAGGGTACAGTATCGAGGCGGGACAAAGATTTCGAGACATTGGGGATTGAGTATTTCAAGGCGGGTGCGCCAGTTCGAAGGATCGGCATTATGCCCTATGACGAAGCGTTCCATGAAGAGGAATCCATTCGAAGCCCGCGAAGAATCGAGACTGTATGTCGGGGCATGCGGAAGGGAAACCGTCAGGTCTTCTTGCCCGACACTTTCTTTCTGGCTCGTGGCCTGAAATTTTTCCTGGGCGCATCGCCCCAGAGAGATTCGAGGTCGTAATAGGTACGCACGCGCTCGAGGAACACGTGAACGATCACATCTCCATAGTCGGCAAGAACCCAATTGCCCTCATCCAGGCCTTCCACGTGGTTTGGGGTGATCTTCTCCTCTTTCAACTTGAGAAGAATGGCTTCGGCTATCGCTTTCACGCCCAGCACGGATTCGCTTCCGCAGATAACGAAGAAATCGGTGACGCTCGAGAGTTTCCGCAGGTCCAAAATGAGAACATCCTGACTCTTTTTGCTATCGGCGACCTGCGCAGCCTTTTTTGCCAAATCTAATGGTTTGATCTTTAGCTCCTTTTGCCGCGCCAAGAGCGGCACCCCCAATGCGTCTTACCTGTCATGTCTTTTGCAGGCGCTCCCGCAGCAGCTTATTCAGCAGTTTGGGGTTTGCCTTGCCTTTGCTTGCTTTCATGGCCTGTCCCATGAGAAAGCCGAAGGTGCGCTCATTCCCGCCGAGGAACTCGGCAACAGGGCCGGGGTTGTCTGCAATTACCTTTTCGGTGATGCCAACCAACTCCTCTTCGTCCGTGATCTGGACCATCCCTTTTTCGCGGATGATCGTCGATGCGCTTTTTCCGGTATCGAACATCTCTGCGAATACCGTCTTGGCCATGCTGGCGCTGACGGTGCCGTCATCAATCAGCTTCAGGAGTTCCACCAGATGTTCAGGTGAAATCTTATTCTGCCGGATGTCAATTTGCTGAAGATTCAGATACCGCTGCAACTCGCCCATCACCCAGTTTGCGACCGCCTTCGGATTCGGGTAGAGCGAAGCCGCCTTCTCGAAATAATCCGCCATGCTTTTCGAGGCCGTCAGCACCTCGGCATCGTATTCCGGTATCGCATACTGCTCCTGCAGCCGCTGCTTGCGCCGGGCGGGCAGCTCCGGCAGCTTTGCCCGGATTTCCTCGATCCATTCCTTGCTCACGATGAGCGGAATGAGGTCGGGATCCGGGAAATAGCGGTAATCGTGCGCTTCCTCTTTGCTGCGCATCGAGCGGGTGACACCATGATCGGCGTCCCACAGGCGCGTCTCCTGCAGGATTCTGCCGCCTTCAGCAAGAACTTTTATCTGGCGGGCGGCCTCGTATTCAAGCGCCTTTTGCACCGCCTTGAACGAGTTCATATTCTTTACTTCAGTCTTGACGCCGAAGGCAGTTTGTCCTTTCGGCCTGACGGAGACGTTGGCATCGCAGCGGAGCGAACCTTCTTCCATGTTGCAGTCGCTCACCTCGAGATATTGCAAGACAGCCTTCAAAGTGACGGCGGTGGCATATGCTTCCTCGGGCGAGCGGATATCGGGTTCCGTCACGATTTCCATCAGCGGCACACCGGTGCGGTTGAAGTCGACATAGCTGACCGGGCCGGATTCCGGGTGGATCAACTTGCCGGCATCCTCCTCCATATGGACGCGGGTGATGCCGATGCGTCTGGTTGTGCCGCTGACCGATATGTCCATGTATCCGTTCCTGGCGAGCGGGTCCTCGTACTGCGAGATCTGGTAATTTTTCGGCAGGTCGGGGTAGAAGTAATTCTTGCGGGCAAATTTGCAGTAGTTCGCTATCTCACAGTTGAGGGCGAGACCGGTCATGATTGCGTCTTCGACCACTTTCTTGTTCAGGACGGGAAGCACACCGGGCAGGCCCATGCAGACGGGGCAGACTTGGGTATTCGGTTCAGCGCCGAATTTTGTGCTGCAGGCGCAGAAGATTTTAGAGTTGGTGGAAAGCTGAGTGTGGAACTCGAGGCCAATAACTATTTCATATTCCATTGCGAGACAGCATCAACTCCTTCAGTGGGCATGGCAGGGAGGGCCCTAGATAAACTGCCTTCACCACATTTTCAACAAACTACCCCCTGCTCTAAGACGATTTTATGATAATATAGCATAAGTTTCATTGTTTGCCAACCTATTTTATTATAGCATGTCAATTCGGTTTGCCGGGACTTGGTAGTCTTGCGCACCGACATTTTCTTGAATATCATTGTACACCATATGGAAGGCCGTAAAACTTGAGCGGAGCCAAGACATGGCATTTAGGGACAGACACCATTCTACGAATCCAAAAAGGCAAGCTACGGGGACAGCCCCGAATCTACGGCCTGAAAGACGCGGTCCGTAATTCTTGGGACAGTGAGACTATCCGACGATTGAGCGCTGGTTCTTGCTCTGGGTACAGACACCATTCTACGAATTCAAAAAGGCGTGAATTCCGTAAATGGTGTCAGTCCCCGCCGCACTTGCCGGTCCTCTTCGCAACCGTTGGACAGATTGACAGTCCCCTTCGCGTTCCGTAAATGGTGTCAGTCCCTTTCGGTGTAGATTCGGAGATATGACGGTCCAGAGAAAGGGAAAGACATGAAAATCAACTTTAAAGATGGTGAACCGGCAAAAGAGCGGGCGGATGCCTTGATTGTCGGAATTTTCGAGGACAGGCTGGATGAGGTCGCGAAGGAAATTGACGCAAGGATTGACCGTGGCATAACCAAGATCATGAAGACGGACGAATTCAAAGCGAAGTCGAATACCACGGCTCTTCTCCATGTCTTCGGCCAGCTTCCGAGCGAGCGACTGGTGCTTGTGGGTCTCGGCAAGAAAGCCGAATTCAACCTCGAAAAATTGCGTCAGGCGGCGGGGGTATCGGCTGCTTTTGCGCGTGATAAAGGATTTAAAACGGCGGTTTCCACGCTTCATTCGCAGGGGCTGGAGGATGCCGGCGCGGAGATGATCGGGCAGGCTGTGGCGGAGGGAACGCTGCTGGCGCTCTATCGTTTCGGCAAGTACAAGACTGAGAAAGAGACCGTTCAAGAGTTTTCGAAGCAGTTGGAGACACTGATTCTTCCCGAGCGCGATAAACAGCGCCGGGCCGACCTGCAGAAAGGCGCCTCGGCGGGCGAGAAAATATCGATGGCGGTCGGCCATGCGCGCGACATGATCAGCGAGCCGGCCGGGGTGTTGACACCGTCGGCGATGGCGGACCGCGCGAAGGAGCTTGCGCGCCGGCATGGTTTCAAGTGTACGGTTCTTTCGCCCGATCAGATAAAGAAGCAGGGCATGGGTGCTTTTCTCGCGGTCGCGCAGGGAAGCCATCAACCGCCGCGATTCATCATTCTGGAGCACAAGGGCGCCGGTTCGGAAAAGCCGCTCGTATTTGTCGGCAAGGCCATTACGTTCGACAGCGGCGGGATTTCAATAAAGCCGTCCGAGGGGATGGAGGAAATGAAGCACGACATGTCCGGCGGAGCGGCGGTCATCGGGGCGCTTTCCGCGGCGGCGATGCTGAAGCTGCCGGTCAATATCGTGGGGCTGATTCCGGCCACGGAGAATCTTCCCGGCGGCGGCGCGTACAGGCCCGGCGACGTGCTGCGCTCGATGTCCGGCATAACGATTGAGGTCATCAGCACCGACGCCGAGGGACGCCTCATTCTGAGCGACGCGCTCGCCTATGCCGCCCGCTACAAGCCTGCCGCAATTGTCGACTTGGCTACACTGACCGGCGCATGCGTGATCGCGCTCGGCCACATCAACACCGGCCTCATGGGGAACAATGAGGAGTTTCTTGCGAAGATCGAGGCGGCCTCGAAGGAGACCTCGGAAAAGGTGTGGCGCCTGCCGCTCGACGAAGAATACGCCGAGCAGATCAAGAGCGATATCGCCGACGTGAAAAACGTGGGAGGCCGGCCGGCGGGGACGATCACGGCCGGCCTGTTCCTCAAGAAATTCGTGGGTGATTTCCCGTGGGCGCATCTGGATATCGCAGGGACCGCCTGGATCAAGGAATCACGGCCGTACATCCCGAAGGGCGCCACCGGGATCGGCGTGCGCCTGCTGACGCAGTTGGCGAAGGATTGGAAGTAGCAGGCGCCGGTTGATCTTTAAAAATGCCCTTTACGGCTGTAATTCGAGCGTCACAGAGTCATAATAGAAAATTTCCCAGGAAGTCTTCCCGTCGGGATTCAGATCGGTCCCGCAGTAGATGACATATTTCCCCAGCGGCAGCGTCGAAAGCGAGACCGGCGCGAGGTTGTATGAAGGCACGGCGACCAGCGGGCTTTGCCGCGCCGGCTGTTCGGTGGGTTTCCATCCGCCGGAAGTGTAGTAGTATTTCTTGCCGTTCGGCAACTGGGCGAAGAGCCACCAATCGGCCAGTTCGGTGACGCCCCCGTTATCCAGCGAGAAGGACAGGTTGAGCGTGTTCGAGCGCGAGAGAGTCACAGGGCCATCCGAATTGTTCGCTTTGATGTTAACGATTGGTCTGGGCGCGATGTAAAGACTGGCTGAGTCTGCCCCGGTCATATTGTCGCTATCGGTTGCCTTGAAATTGATTTCATGCATCCCCGGCTGCAAACCCAGGGCGCCGATGACCTGGCCGGTTCCGAGCGGGCCGTCCAGGTTGGATTCCCACCTGATATCCGCTTCGGGGATTGTTCCGTCTTCCCGGTCCCACGCCAATCCTTCCAGGATAACCGGCTCTCCATACGGCACAGTGGTGACCGCATCCGGCACGAGAATGGAGACATGAGGCGGCTGTCCCCCCTTGGAGAAGAGACCGTCCGAGACGTCCTCGCCCTGATGAATTCCGTCGCTCGCCAATACCCTTACCAGGCACGAGCCTCCGCCGGAAAGGTTATCGAGGGGGACCGCCATTCCGGTTGCGGTCAATTCCGATCCGATGACATCCCAGGTAAGGCCTTTATCGTTGCTGAACATGACGGCATACGTGAGCGGGTCGCCATCCTCGTCTTTTGCGCTCCATTGGATTTCCTGGTAGCCGGTGGCGTTCCAGAGTTCGCCGCCGTTCGGCATGATTACCTTCACGTCGGGAGGGTGGATTCCCGCCGAGATGACAACGTCTTGAGCGAGGTGAGCGCTCGAGAGCCGGACTATTTCTGTCTGGGCGATGCCGGGCAGTATTTCAAATACCAACGCATACGATTCGAGGTTTGGGAGGGGAGTGGGATCGAAGTCGCGCCTAAATAAGAGGTTTCCGTTGCCGTCTTCCAATGAAAGAGAATATTCTCCCTCGCCCACGTAATCATAGGTTCCAGCCTCGTGCTGGACTGTCCATACCGGCTTCAGCCACGCCATTCCCTGTCCGAACATGATTCGCGCTCCGATATGGAAATAAGGGAGAGGCCCGAGAGGCGCAACCATCTGAGGGGCGGCCTCAGGCGCTGCGCCATCGGCTGAAGACGCAGCGGGATGGAAATGCCCAAACAGCCAGTTCCACGTGTAGCCGGATATCCAGGTGTCGGGGTCGCAGTACGACATCATATCGCCGGTAAAGCCGGGATCCCGCAGGAAAAACGTATTGTCATCCCGGATCATCGCTCCCCAATCTCCGATGGAGGGCGTGGGAGGAGACCCAAACAGTGTAGTGATGGGGAAATCCATGCCGTATTGATCGGTGTATATGGGATATGGTTCATACGGACCGGCCGGAACGTCGCACCAATCGCCGCCCAGAATGTGTCCGAGCCCCATTGCATGCCCGATCTCGTGAGCCGTTCTGTTCCTATGGTTATAGGCGTCGCTGGCGACAGATATGGAGACGGGAAAATCGCCATGAGTAATTCCCCGATGCGTGTCGGTGTGATGCGTGAGCCCCAGGTCGGCCACATTGTCGCACCACAATGCTCTTGCTACCCCATATTGCCAACCGTTGGCATACGAGAAGGTATGCAGGTATGCCGCCAGGTCATCGTCATTGCTGAGGTCGTAATCTCCATGTTCATCCGTGGAATATCCGCTTGTTGAAAATCTCTCGGGATTCACCGGATACATCAGGCGCATCAGCGCCATGTTCCTGTCGCATTCAGCAATCGTGGGCGAAGAACCGCCTCTTTCGAAGAGACGATACACCCTGATACAAAGATCCTCGGTATCATGGAATTGCACATCGAGAATGGTGGAATTGTAATAATCGTAGGCGCCGGTCTCCTCGGGCACTCCATTGAAGTGATTGACGGTGGCTTCGAGTCTGATCGTTCCCGGCGTGGTCCAATCATCGGGCAGAATGAAGTTGAAGCTTTTTCCTCCCATCGTTCGCTGTATCAGGTAATCTTCGCCGGGCCTGAGCATGACGCGATTGGAGAAGATGGGCGAGCCGGGCAGCTCCAGCACGCCGGGCAGGCGATATGCTCTGAGCATGCATCCGACGCCGCTGATATCCATAGCGGTTCCTTCCGCCACTCCATATACGCGAACCAAAGTCTTTTTCCCGGTCACCATATTCGTCTGCTGGTCCTTCGGGTCGGGCGTGGGACCGATCATATCCCAACCCTGAATCGCCTGCGTCACCTCCATGCCGCTGGCACGGATATTAAGCGTGCTTGGTGTGGGTGAGGGAGGAGGCGGCAAGGGACTGCAGTTGATGGTGATCTCCTCATAATCGACGTTTCCGCCGCCATCCTCAGCCGTGACGCGAATGGTGCTTGAGCCGGCCGGCACGTTAATCGGCTGGCCGAAAATGTACCGGGGCGCCCTCTGGCCGCTGATATCGATGGAGACGCTGTCGATGGGAGAAGAGACGACGAGGCTGGTGAGTCCCACGTCTTCATCCACGTAGCCGCTGACGTTGACAACCGTGTATGAAGTGGAAGACAAATCCGCGGGGGCGGTAATAACCACTGATGGAGGAATGAGATCGTCGGGCGGCGGCGGTGGAGGGCCTTCCCACACGTTTATATGGACGCAGTCAATCAGTTCCGATTCCATCGCCATACCATACGAGACGACGATCGAGTCGATGGCGCCGTCATCCGAATGAATGACAAGAGGATTGAGTATGCCGGCGGTACCGGGCCCCATCGTGACTGAATCCACTGCCCCGGGAATAAGCAAGGCGCCGCCGTCGCGATACCCGCGCAAGGTAGCGGTGACGGTGTAAGGGGCGCTCTGTTCGAGCCCGACGTAGACAATGACGTGGTCGGAAGTGAAATCGAACTCCATCGTCAGATCCTCATCCGAACTGCCGAATTCGGAGCCGAATGATGCGTCGTGGTACAAGGCATGAGGGGGCGAGCATGGAGACACCGTGGGATCAATGACGGTAGGATAGCCGTCGCCATTGATGGTGATTCCCAGGGAAGAGTATGGCTGTGACCACGGCCGGAATCTTGTGCCGACGGCCAGGTCGTCGAACCCGAGTATATGCTCGAGCGCCGCGGCAGGTGCGGTACCGAGAAGCAAGCCCAGAACTAAGAGAGAAATAACCGCCAGCAGATTTCTTCTCATGTGCCTCACGATTCTCCTCCTTTTCGCCTTCCCGCCAGGTAAAGGGTTGTGAAGTGCGCCCGAGGGTGCCAGAGGTTGAATATCTGCAACAGGCGCATGGGGTGTCACGGTTTCAAGTGGTGCATCAAGAAAAATCGCTTCATTTAACCGATTGGAGATAATTCTATATCATAAGGCAAGTGGGGTGTCAAGTGGGAAAGGAAAGGTGAATAGGGCTTACGCATCTAAATCGGCCCTTGGGGGCGGATTTTTGCTGACTGCTCCTTCTTATTGGCTCTGTTGGGTTTCCTTTGTGGTTTTGGAGATG